>NZ_BAAGZJ010000005.1:115668-156506 GCF_054778635.1 Nocardiopsis nanhaiensis | reverse complement strand
GCTAGGTCTTGGGCGGACTTGCGCCGCCGGACCCACCGCTCCAGCTCGGCTCGGTCTTCAGCGGTCAGGTCCAGCGGTGCGAGTTTGGGTCCCGGTCGTGCCATGGCACAACCCTAGGCAATTTAACAACTCAGGACACTAGGTAGGACACGGCGGTCCGGAAGTCGTCGGCGCGCTGGAAGGGGTCCTCCAGCCCGCGCGGCTCACCCTGGCTCTCACCCTGGTAGGCGGCGTCGAAGGCCAGCGTGACGAAGCCTCGGTCCGCGAGCCGCTGGGCATAGATCCCGGCGGTCTGCTCCTTGACGCTCGTCATGGGGTGTCCGACCACGATGGCGGGGCGGCGTTCTCCATCGGTGAGGTCTGCGGGCGTGTACAGGTGCCCGGCTAGGTCCAGGCTGTTGTTGGGAAAAGTGACGTGCGTCTGTATTGCCTTTGTATCTTCCGTCGTGAAAAGGAGATCAAGCGGCCGGAGAAGCACTTCTCCGTCGGCCACATGATCAAGCTTCACGCGGGCAGCGCCTTCGCACAATGGGACATTTACAGCCTTGGACGGGTGTGTCCCAGGGGCAGGAATGGCCCCCTCACACGCGCGGGATTTTCCGCGAGACTGGCGCCATGAGCGGCAACGAGCACTCCAACGAACTGGGCGCGTTCCTCAAGGCACGGCGTGGCGAGCTCATCCCGCACGCGGCCGGCCTGCCCGACACCGGTGCCAAGCGGCGGGTCAAGGGCCTGCGGCGGGAGGAGTTCGGCCTGCTCGCCTCGATCAGCATCGACTACTACACCCGCATCGAGCAGGGGCGCAGGCTGGCCTCCGAGCTCGTTCTGGCAACCCTCGCCCAGGTCCTGCGGCTGAGTGACGAAGAGCGCGCGCACCTGTTGGAGGTGGCCGGTAAGGACGCCGCCCGGCCGCGCCGGCAGGCAATGCAGAAAGTCCAACCGCAGCTTCGCCGCATACTCGACGAGTTGACCACGTCCCCGGCCATGGTCCTGGGGCGCCGAATGGACATTCTCGCGTGGAACCCGATCGCGGCCACCCTGTTCACCGATTTCGCAAATTTTCCCGAAGGGAAACGTAATTACGCGTGGCTCATCTTTACGGATGCAGATATCAGGGCGCTGCACACGAACTGGGAGCGTGAGGCCCGCGGTTGCGTAGCGATGCTGCGAATGGAAGCGGGGCAGAACTCGAAGGATCAGCGCATGGCGTCTCTGGTGGGTGAGCTCTCGATGCGCGACGACGACTTCCGCCGCTGGTGGGGCGAGCACCACGTCGCCACTCGGAGCAAGGGCACCAAGGTGTTGCGCCATCCGGTCGTCGGTGAGCTGACCCTGGACTGGGACGCCCTCGCCTGCGCTGGGGACCCCGAACAGCAAATCGTCGTCTGGACTGCCGAGCCCGGCACCGCCCCGCACGACGGTCTGCGCATCCTCGCCTCGTGGAGCGCCGAACCCGCCGAACCCGCGGAATCCGCGTCCGGATCCGCCGCTGAGCCCACTTCGGGCTCCGCTTCGGGGCCTCGGACTGACCCGTCTCGGCCCGGGTCAGGCCCCGCCGCGCCCCGCGCGCGTGGACTCGATGTGGGCCAGGAAGGCGCGCAGCTGTCGGCGGGCGGCCTCCGGCGGGAACTGCTGGGGCGTCACCATGGTCTGCAGGGAGAGGCCGTCGACGAACGCGTGCAGGTGCTCCGACCAGGTCTCCAACCAGGGGTCTGGGTGGACTTGGGCCGGGTCCTCGGGCGGGGCCAGCCCGCCCAAGCCGGCGACCAGCTGCCGGTAGAGGCTTCGCTGCTTGTTCCAGCGCTCCTCCAGGCGGGGGTCATCAGTACCCAGGTCGCCGGTGGCCTCCCACGCGCGAAACTCCGCCCTGCGCGTCTCGTCCAGGGGCATCATCTGCTCGGCGAAGCCCGCGACCCGCTCGACCACGGGGGCCTCGGGATCCAGGGTTCGCGCGTGCTCGTGCATTCGCTCGGCCACACGTTCCTGGGACCGGTCGATCGCGAAGACCAGGAGTTCCTCGCGGGTCTGGAAGTAGTGGCGCAACGCTCCCGCGGACAGGCCCGCCTCGGCGGCGACGCTACGGATGGACACGGCGTGCGGGCCGGAGGCGGCGATCACTCTCCACAGGGCTTCGGCGAGCTCGCGGCGGCGCTCTTCGTGGTCGACGATCTTAGGCACCTCCCTTTTTTATCACACCCGGGCTATTTTATTTAACACAGTCGGGTTTCCAAAACGGGGAGACCACACCATGCCACCTCTGGACGTCCTGATACCGGTCGCCGGGCTCGCCCTCCTGGACACCCTGAGCCCCACCACCCTGGGGGTCTCGCTTTTCGTCCTCCTGAGCGGGGCCGGCTCGATCGCCCGGCCGCTCTTCGCCTACCTCGGCACCGTCGCGGTCTTCTACTTCACCCTTGGCTGCGCGCTGATGCTGGGCCTGGGCGCCGCGATCAGCAGCCTGTCCCACCTGGCCGACACCCCCGCCGCGGGCTGGGGCATGGTGCTCCTGGGCGGGGGCCTGCTCGCCTACTCCTTCGTCATGCCAGCCAAGGCACGCCCACCGCGCAGGCCCGCCTCCTTCCGCACCGGCACCATGGTCGCCCTGGGGCTGGCCACCGGCCTGCTGGAGGCCGGGACCGCCTTCCCCTACCTCGGGGCGATCGGCATCATGGGCACCGCCGGACTGGCCGCACACACCTGGGTGCCGATGCTCGCCGCCTACAACCTGATGATGGTGCTGCCACCCGTCCTGCTCTACCTGGGCCACCGCGCCTTCGGCGAGCGCCTGCGCCCCCGCCTGGACCGCTGGCGGGAGAAGGTCGACGCGGGCTCCCGCGAGGCACTGGCCTGGACCATCGGCATCGTCGGCGTGATCGTTCTCGCCAACGGCCTCCAACAGGTGGGCGTCGCCGACCTCATCGACGACCTTCCACTCTGAAGCACTCACCCGCCATGCCCCAGCGTGGGGTAGAGCCAGCACCACCCCCGATCCTCACGTCCACCGCCCTGACCCGACGCGGTTCTCGGGCGTACCTTCGAGAGCATGAACTCCTCCTTCCTTTCCCGGCTGGCCCGAGACACCCGCTACTTACTTCTGGGCTTTCCCCTGGCGGTCATCTCCTTCGCCCTCGTCCTGCCGGGCCTGGCTGCCGGAATCGGCACCTCAGTGATCTTCGTGGGGCTGATCCTGCTGTCCGGCACGCTGGTCATGGCCCGGGGTCTGGCCCACGTGGACCGCATCCGCCTGTCCGACCTGTACCGGCGACCGGTGGTACGCCTGCCCTACCGTGCGGCCCCGGCCGCGGCCGGACCGGTGCGCCGCCTCCTGAACCCGCTGACCTGCTCCCGCAGCTGGTTGGACGCGCTGCACGCCCTGCTGCGCTTTCCCGTCTCCGCGGTCGCCTTCCTCGTGGCCGTACTCTGGTGGGCCCTCACCCTGGGCGGGCTGCTCTACCCGCTCTGGGGTTGGTCGCTCTACCTGGTCCCCGGATACACCGACGTGGGCAGCTTCATCCTTCCGGAGTCCCCGGCCCTGGCCACGCTCGCCGTCTACATGGTGGGCGGCGCACTCTTCGGGCTCACCCTCCCGCTGGTCCTGCGCGGCCTGGCCCAGGCAGAGTCCACCCTGGTCCGCGCCCTCCTGCTCGCCCCGGAGGACACCAGCGTCCAGGTGCTCACCGCCCGCAGCGGCGGGACGGAGCGGCCGCAGGGCCAAGATCACACCGAGTCCGAGCAGGTGCCAGCGGACCGAAGGATCGTCTCCGCCCGCTGACACGGTGGCGGTGCGCCCCGGCGCCGCGGCACGACAGCAGTAGTCTTCGACCGCGGCTCCGGCAGCCAGGGGAACCGTCCCGCACCGGATGCCGCCATCAGTACCACACCCGACAGCGATCCGACCATGGAGGCCGCACCATGACCGATCCCGGGCGCTCGGACGCGCCACAGGACGCGGATCGTCAGCACAGGCGCGTGGGCGTCGACGGTGTCCGCGTCGGCCACTGGACCGACGCGGTGTCGCAGACGGGCTGCACCGTCGTCGAACTCCCCGAGGAGACCGTGGCCTCCTGTGAGGTGCGCGGCGGCGCGCCCGCCTCTCGCGAACTGGACCTGCTGGGACCGGACAAGACCGTAACGCGCGTCGACGCGGTGCTGCTGACCGGCGGATCGGCGTTCGGTCTGGCCGCCGCCGACGGTGTCATGCGCTACTACGAGGAACTGGGGCGCGGGGTGGCGACCCCCGGAGGGGTCGTCCCGATCGTCCCGGCGATGGCGCTGTTCGATCTCGCGGTCGGCGACCCCAGGGTGCGGCCGACAAGCGAGTCCGGATACCTCGCAGCTCAGGCCGCCCGGGGCGAACAGCGACTCACTGGACGGGTCGGTGCCGGGGCCGGGGCCTACGTCAGCCATTGGCGAGGCCCGGAGGGCCGTCGGCGAGGCGGGCTCGGCTACTCCGAGCACAGCATGGACGATCTGGTGGTCGGCGCGCTGTGCGCCGTCAACGCGTTCGGTGACGTCGACGACGGGCAGAGGGGGATCTCGCTCGACGCGGTGCGTGCCTTGGCGAAGCCGTTCGAGATCGCACCGGAGCGGACCCATACGACCATCGGGGCCGTCGTCACCAACGCCCGTCTCGACAAGGTCGAGTGCCGGATCGTGGCGCAGGGGGCCCACGACGGGCTCTCGCGAGCACTGACCCCGCCGCACACCCGCTTTGACGGCGACGGTTTCGTCGCCGCCGCGACCGGCCACGTCGCGGCGCATGTGGACACGGTCAGAATGCTCGCGCTGGCAGCGGTCACCGAGGCCGTCCGCTCGGTGGGGCACTGGTGAGGGCAGCACCCCTGGAGCGGCCGCTCCGCGGGGTGGTCAGCGCGGCGACGGTGGGCTGACCGGGGGCGGCGGGGCCTGTTCTGTAGGGAGTCCGGGGAAGGTTTCGCCCCGCGGAGTTGACCTCAATCAATCTTAAGGTTCTACGGTTCAGGGGAACCCAACCCAACGGACCGGTGACCACCATGAGCATGGAAATGGCCGCGTGGAGCTCGATGTACCACGCGATACACGCCAAAGAGGACCAGCGCCCCTTCTCGATGCAGGTCCTGCGCAGAATCGGCTCCTTCGCCCGCCCCTACGCACGACACCTGGCCTGGTTCCTCGGACTGAGCATCCTGACGGCGGCCCTGGCCGTGGCCTCACCGCTCCTGGCCGGCGAGGTCGTCAACGAGATCATCGACGGCTCCGCGCTCAGCGCCATCCTGTTCCTGGCCGGCCTCATCGCCCTGGTCGCGGTCGCCGAAGCCAGCCTCGGCCTCATCGTGCGGTGGCTGTCCGCCCGGGTGGGCGAAGGACTCATCCTGGACCTGCGCACCACCGTCTACGACCACGTCCAACGCATGCCGGTCGCCTTCTTCACCCGCACCCGCACCGGCGCCCTGGTCAGCCGGCTCAACAACGACGTCATCGGTGCCCAACGCGCCTTCAGCGACGTCCTCTCCGGCGTGATGAGCAACTTCGTCACCCTGATCCTGGCCCTGGTCGTCATGGTCACCCTGTCCTGGCAGATCACCCTCATCGCACTCCTGCTGCTGCCGGTCTTCGTCCTACCCGCCCGCCGCATGGGCGCCCGACTCGCCAAGATCGAACGCGAACGCACCGTCCACAACGCCGCCATGGGCACCCAGATGACCGAGCGCTTCTCCGCACCCGGCGCCACCCTGGTCAAGCTCTTCGGCCGCCCCGACGAGGAGTCCGCCGAATTCACCCGGCGCGCCTCCCGAGTCCGCGACATCGGTGTCCGCACCGCCATGCTCCAAGAGGTGTTCTTCACCGCCCTGACCCTGGTCTCCGCGCTCGCACTCGCCCTGGTCTACGGACTCGGCGGCTTCTACGCCCTGCGCGGCCAGCTCGACGCCGGAACCGTCGTCGCCATGGGCATGCTCCTCACCCGCCTGTACGCCCCGCTCACCGAGCTGGCCAGCGCCCGCGTGGAGGTCATGAGCGCCCTGGTCAGCTTCAGCAGGGTGTTCGAGGTCCTCGACCTCAAGCCCTTGGTGGACGAGAAACCCGCCGCACGCCCCGTCCCCAGCGGGCCCGTGTCCCTGGAGTTCGACGACGTCACCTTCGGCTACCCCAACGCGGAAAAAGTGTCCCTGGCCTCCCTCGAGGACGTCGTCACCCTGGACACCGTCGAAAACGGACCCGTCCTACACGACGTGTCCTTCCGCGTCGAACCGGGCCAGACCGTCGCCCTGGTCGGCTCCTCCGGCGCCGGCAAGTCCACCATCGCCCAACTCACCCCGCGCCTGTACGACGCAGACGAAGGCACCGTCCGACTGGGCGGAGCCGACATCCGCGACCTGACCTTCGACTCCATCCGCGCCAACCTCGGCATGGTCACCCAGGACGGACACCTCTTCCACGAATCCATCCGCGACAACCTGCGCCTGGGCTCACCCGAGTCCACCGACGAGCAGATCTGGGACGCCCTGCGCCGCGCCCGCCTGGACGACCTGGTCAGGAACCTTCCCGACGGACTCGACACGGTGGTCGGCGAACGCGGCTACCGCTTCTCCGGCGGCGAACGCCAGCGCCTGACCATCGCCCGCCTGCTGCTGACCGGACCCGAGGTGGTCATCCTCGACGAGGCCACCTCCGCACTGGACTCCACATCGGAGGCGGCCGTCCAGGCCGCGCTGGCCGAGGCCCTCGAAGGGCGGACCGCGCTGGTCATCGCCCACCGGCTGTCCACCATCCGGGCCGCCGACGCCATCCTCGTCGTCGAGGAAGGGCGCATCGCCGAACGCGGAACCCACAGCGAACTGCTGGCCCGCAACGGCCGATACGCCGAGCTGTACCGGACCCAGTTCGCCGGAGGGGAAACCGAACCGGCCATGACGGGGTAAGCACCCGAACAGAACTCCGTCCCCCGGTGGCGCCACACCGGGGGACGGTCGCGTTCGAGCACCCGGACCGGATCCCCCGCGGGCCCGAACGCGACAATGAGGCCATGACCAAGAGCGTGGCGCACCCCGAACGGATCAACCGATTGGCCGAACAGTGGGTACACGGCTGGGCTATAGCCCGCAGTACGCCCGCACCCGTCCGCGTCCCCCACGGATACCGCCTGGACGTCGGCCTGCCCGGCCACCGAACCCGCCATGTCCTGACCGACCCCGGGCCCGTGGCTCGCCTCAGCAGGATCCTGACCGCCCCGGACACGTGGTTGAAGGTGTGCGGCCCGCGCGAGGCCGCGGTTTCCACCCTTGACCCGCGTTGGCGCGTGGGCGAGACCGAGTACCTGATGACCGCCGAGCTCTCCCCCGATCCCGTCCCGGCACCGGATCACTACACCGTCAAGGTCACCGAGAGCCACCGGTGCTTCCAGGCACGGGCGTGGTCCGCTACAGGCACCGAAGCAGCGAGCTCGATCATGGCCCTCCACGCGGGCACAGCCGTCTTCGACCGCGTGGTCACCGACCCCGACCACCGCCGACGCGGACTGGGTAGGGCGCTCATGAACACCCTCGGCCGGGCCGCCCTCGACCAGGGGCCGAACACGGACTCTTGGTGGCGACCGACGACGGCCGCGGCCTGTACGAACGCCTCGGTTGGGAACTGGTCTGCCCGGTCACCCCTGCCCGTCTGATGGGCTGAGGCCGGACCCTTTCGGAACCAACCCCTTCGCCCCGGTGCGGCATCCGTGCCGAGATCCCCCGCATGGAAGCAGACGAGAAGCACGACGGGGTGCTGGTGACCGGGGCGACCGGAGGGATCGGCTCAGCCCTGGTGGACGCACTCGTGGAACGCGGTCGGCCCGTCCTGGCCCTGGGCCGCGACCCCGAACGCCTCGCCGGACTCACGCGCGACAGACCGCAGGTGCGCGCGGTACGGGCCGACCTGCGCCGCCCCGAGACCCTCGCCGATGCGGTGGCCGGGATCGCCAAGCTGGACGCCTTCGTGCACTGCGCGGGTGTGTCCCCGGTGGCGTCGGTCGAGGATTCGTCCGTGGGGCTGTGGCAGGAGGTGCTGACGGTCAACCTGGTCTCCGCCGCCGAACTCACCCGTGCGCTGCTGCCAGCGCTGCGCGCAAGGCGGGGGCACGTGGTGCTGGTCAACGCCTCCCCCGGCCTGCACGGCGTACCGAACTGGGCGGCGTTCACCGCCAGCAAGTCGGGGTTGAGCGAGCTGGCCGACGCTCTGCGGCAAGAGGAGGCCGCGCACGGGATCCGGGTGACCAGCGTCCACCCGGGTGGGACGGCCACGGACCTGCTGCGCGAGGTCCGGAGCGCGTTCGGACACGACTACGACCCGGCGGCGTGCATCCAACCGGCCACCCTGGCGAGTGCTGTCGCCGACGTCCTGGACCTACCGCGCGACGCGCAGGTCACCGAGCTCAACCTGCACCCGGGGCCCTGCACGGGGCCTGCTAGCTCTTCGGGTCGGTGAGGCGGCGAGGCCCGCGGAACCGCCAGGCTTCGTCCAGCAGTTCCGCCAGTTCTTCCGCACCGATCTGCTCCAGGCGCACCAGAACACTGGCGTGTCCCCGATAGTGGTCGGTCGTGCAGAAGACCTCCGGGGCACTGTCCAGCAGCTCTTGTCGTTCTTCGACGCTGGCGCACCACAGGACCAGGACACCCGGCTGATCGTGGAACCGGGCGAAGATCTTGCCCGCCACGTAGAAGGCGGGCGTTCCGTAGCAGAGGCGTTCAGTGACCTCCGATAGCTCCAGCGCGATCCGCCGTACGTCGTCCTCGGTGGCCATGCCCATCTCCGCCTCTCCCAGGCGCCGCGCCCGTGTGGTCACGGTAGCTGTTTTCCGGCCTCTGCCCGCCGACATGGTGGCGGGCAGAGGCTCGGCAACCGGCCGGTCAGAGGATGCGCTTGACCCCCGGGACCGCCCGCAGGGCCGCGGCAGCCGTCCAGGTCAGGGGTACGGCCAGCGCGGCCAGGCCCGCGAACTTGGCCAGCGCGCTCGCCTCCCATCCGCTCAGCGCCACAGCGACCGCGACCAGCACCAAAGCGTGCAGGACGTAGACAGCGAAGGCGTTGTCGGCGAGGAAACCCAGAAAGCGGTTGCTCCGGTTGAGGAAACGGCGGAAGAACACCAGCAGGGCCAGCACCACGCCCATGGTGAAGAAGGACTCCACCAGGATGTGGACCAGCGCTTGCCAGGAGCCTGGGACCGAGAGCGCCTCACCGAGTGCCCCCATCACCACGGTCAGGCCGAGAAAGCTCACCGCCGCCATGGCCAGGCCGCCCCAGCCCGCCGAGTTCGGCAGCCGCATCAGCCAGTTCCCCCGGTAGGCGAACACCCCCGCGGTGAACAGGGCGGCGTACTGCGGCAGGTAGCCGGGGCTGGGCAGCCCCACGAACGGCCAGTACGGGGCGGGGAAGGCGTACCGCCAGGCGAAGGTGGCCAGGGCCAGACCCGCCGCGAAGAGCATGGCCGGGCCCAACCACCGCAGCGGGACGGTGTCGGCGGAGCGTTCGACCGGGCCCGTCACGCTTGCCATCACGCCCCCGTCGGCGGTGGCACGGCGCTCACGGAACCGGCGGACCATCACGTAGACCAGGCTCATGACCAGCAGGACCTCCACGAACCACATGGGCCCGGGGTCGATCGTGACCAGGTACAGCAGCCAGTACGGCAGATCGGGGTCGGCCGCGAGCGCCTCGGCGTGGGAGGGCGCCATGGCCAGCGGCCGCAGCAGGATCACGAACAGCAGCAGGGGTAGGCCCAACCGGACCAGGCGTTCGCGGACGAACCCGCGTCGGCCCCTGCGGTCCGTCGCTCCGGGGACGAAGTACCCCGCGAGCAGGAAGAACATGCCCATGAAGAAGGTCTGGTTGAGGATCACGAACAGGTCCAGCACAACCCCGGTGGGGTCCTGGGCGGGTTCGGTGTAGTACCAGACCGGGATGTTGCCGTAGGTGATCGCGGCGTGGTGCAGGACGACGAGGAGGGTCAGCACGACCCGCAGGTTGTCGACGAAGAATAGGCGCGTCCGGGTGGTCAGCCCCGGTTCCGCGGTGGTGGGTGGTGCTTTCTGGTGTGTCATGGTGCCCTCGTTGGTCGGGGTGTGCGAGGGCCAGTGGCCGTCAGTCGGCTCAGGTGGCACGGACCAGGAGTTCGCCCAGTTCGTCGGCGTGTGCGAGCAGGTCGTGGTCGGGATGGACCCGCCAGTACTCGAACATGGCGTCGATGGACGCCTGATGGCTGATCGCCATCACCCGCACGTCGAAGCCGCGGAACTCGCCGCTCTCCTGACCGCTCCGGTAGAGCCCTTCCAGGGACTCGTAGAGCGGTTCGGCCTGGCGCCCCCCGAACCGGGGGTTGCCTTCGGCGTCGCGGGCGTGGATGAAGATCTGGCCGACGGCCGCCAGGCGGCCGCGGTGCGCCAGGCCGTACTCGGCCACACCCCGAACGTGTGTGCGCAGCATCGCCGCGGCGTTGTCCTGCGCCAGGATCCGGGGGACGACAGTCTCCGCGATCTCCGTGTAGACGCCCGTCACCACCTGGTCCATCAGCTCGTCCTTGCCGTTGAAGTGGTAGGAGATCACGCCCTTGCTGATCCCCGCCGTCCGTGCGATCCGAGCCAGCGACGCGTTGGGGTAGCCCACCTCGGCGATGGTGTCGATCGCCGCGTCGGTGATCTGTGCCCTCCGCGCCTCCTCGATGAAGGACCGCTTCTGGCCATCTGGCTTGTTTTCTGCCTGCATGGCCAGAATCTAACACGCGGGGCCAGACAGCTATCGGGTATGTCCCTGAGCCTCCCGCCCCTCAGCCGTCGATCAGGCAGAACTCGTTGCCCTCAGGGTCGGCCAGCACCACCAGGTCAGGTCCGCGGTCCACCACCGATGCGCCCAGGGACAGCAACCGCTCCAGCTCCGCGTTGTCACCCGCCAGGTCCACGTGCACCCGGTTCTTGACCGTCTTGGGCTCGGGAACCCGCTGGAAGAAGAAGGACGGGCTGCCCTCGGGCCCCTCGACCAATACCTGCGGGTCGTCCTCGGGGTCGAAGACCCCCTCCGAGCGCAGCCGGGCCAACTCCTCCTCGTCGTAGGGCGCCACGGCGTACCCCTCCATGGCGGCCGCCCAGAAGCGGGCCAGCGAAGCGGGGTGGCGGCAGTCGACGACGATGTCACGCATACGGGCCATGCAGCGACCCTAGATACACGCGTGCCGGAAAGCCCACGGGTTTTCACGGGTGCAGGATGGGTCCATGCCACCCACCACCCAGGGCCCGCTGTGGCCCCTGGTCGCCGCGGTGTCCGCTGGCGGGGCCCTGGGCGCCCTGACCCGCCACGGCCTGGACGTGCTCTGGCCACCCGCGGCCACCGGGGTCTCCTGGACCATCCTGGCGATCAACGTCACCGGAAGCCTGCTCATCGGCCTGCTCATGGAACTCATCGCCCACCGCTGGCCCCGCAACCGCTACGTCCGGCCCTTCTGGGGTGTGGGCTTCCTCGGCGGCTACACGACCTTCTCCGCCTACGCCATGGACGTCGTCACCGCGCTGGAACGCGGCCACCCCCAGGTCGCGCTCGCCTACCTGGGCCTCACCTTGGCGGGAGCGGTGATCGCGGCTTGGGCCGCCTCGGCCCTGGCCCACCGCATCCTCTTCCAAGGCGGGGGGCGGTTCCCGTGAGCGCGCTGATGGTCGCCCTCGGGGCAGCCGTGGGAGCTCCGGTGCGTTTCCTGGTCGACCTGGCGCTCAAGCGCCGCTTCGGTGAGGCTTTTCCGTGGGGGACGCTACTGGTGAACGTCGCGGGCAGCCTGATCCTGGGCACGCTCATGGCGCTGCCGGTGTCCGCAGAAGCCATGGCGCTGGTGGGCACCGGGCTGTGCGGGGCGCTGACCACCTACTCCACGTTCGCCTACGAGACCGTCCAACTCACCCGGACCGGAGCCCGCCTCAGGGCGCTCCTGTACGTCCTGGCCAGCCTCGCCCTGGGGATCGGTGCAGCGTGGCTGGGGCTCGCTGCCGGGACCATCCTCCTCGGCTAGGAACGGTGCCGCCGCTACCGTTCCGTGCCTGACCCTCATCGCCCGCCTGGCCCTGGTCCACGACAGAAGAAGGAGTGCACACGACCGTGACCGAACAGTTCGAGAGCATCGCCCAGGCTGCCACCCGTGAGGACGCATCCCTCGAATACCTCAACGGCCGGACGCAGATCAGCACCGTGCCCGACGGCGACCACAACGCGATCCTCATGTGGTTGGTGCGCCAGTGCATGGCGCAACGGGCGGACCTGGACCTCAACGTCACCGGTCAGGGCCTCAAGGTCGACTCCTACCGCAAGGGCCGTGCACGCCCGGACGGCATACTCGCACCGGTCGACCACTTCGCCGGACAGGGCGAATGGGCCGATCCCCATGGGGTTCTCGCGGTCGTCGAAGTCACCTCGTGGGACTCCGACACCAATGCCCGGGACCGGACCGAGAAGGCGCGCGCCTACGCGGCCTGCGACATCGGCGTCTATCTGCTCGTCGACCGGGACGACGACAGCGTCACCTTCCACAGCGAGCCCGCGGGCGGCCGGTACCGCAGCGTCGCCAAGCTCGGCTTCGGGCACACCATCGACATCCCCGGGGTCGGGATCACCCTGAACACCGACGGGCTCAAGCGGTACGCCGGGAACTGAGCCCCAGCCCAGCCACCCCCGGGACCGGGCAACGGGGTGGTGGCCAGACGGCGAGCGGAGTATCGTGGGAAGCGGCGCGGTCCCGCGCCCAACCTCCGGCCCTGGCGCCCACGCCGTCGGCCTCGCGGAGGCAAAGGGGACCCTGGAGTTCTCGGGACGCCGGTCTGACGCAAGCCCTTCCGGCGGGGCGACGGGAGCGTGGGTTCTGTCGCGGACCGCCGAGGAGCCGTCATGACCAGCCAGAAGTCCTTCAAGCAGCGGGTGCGCGCCCGGATGGACAAGACCGGCGAGAGCTACACCGCCGCCCGCGCCCACCTGATCACCGAGCCCGAACCGGCGCCCGTCGAAGCACCTGCCTCTCCCAGCGCCGCCACCATGCGCGCACGCGTGTCCGGGGACAAGGTCCGCGAAGCCACCGGCCGCGACTACGAAGCGTGGTTCGCGCTGCTGGACGCGTGGGAGGCCACCACCAGGTCCCACACCGAGATCGCCGCGCACCTGACCGGCGACCACGGGGTCCACGACTGGTGGGCCCAGACCGTCACCGTCGCCTACGAACAGGAGCGCGGGCTGCGCGTGCCCGGGCAGAAGAAGGACGGGTTCGCGGCGAGCGCGAGCAAGACCGTGAACGTGCCGGTCGAGCCGTTGTTCGCGGCCTTCGCCGACCCCGAGACGCGTGCCCGGTGGCTTCCCCAGGAGGCGACGGAGCGCACCGCCAAGCCGGGCAAGCGCTTCACCGCGGACATGCCGGAAGACACCCGTATGGCCGCGACGTTCCAGGCCAAGGGCGAGGGCAAGGCCATGGTGGGCATCGAGCACACCCGCATCGACAGCGCCGAACGCTCCGCCCGGTGGAAGGCCGACTGGCGCACGTGGCTGGGCGACCTCAAGAAGCTCCTGGAGGACTCCCCCGGCTGACCCCCGACCATCGGCGCCGGGGCACGTGAACACCACGTGCCCCGGCGCCCGGTTGCGCTTTGGGACACCCACCCCCGGGCCGTAGAGGGCTTCGACCGCCGGTTGAGGGTTGTTGGCGCGTTGCCCCTGCACCGCCGGTTCTGATCGGACCAGAGTCTCCGGGGCCACTTCAACGGAATGCTTGAAGACATGCACGGAGACCAGAACCAACACCCCTCCTCTGACCAACAGCCCGACGAGGGGCGCAAGGCAGCCGCCGGGGTCGCCACCGTGACGACCCTGGCCATCGCGTTCGGCACCTCGGTCGCTGGGGTCCTGGTCAACGTGGGCGAAGGAGTCATGGTCGACTCCGCCCGCTAGGTGCTCTTCGGTTTCGCGGCCCTCTGCGCGGTCGGCGTCCTCACCGCGGTCGCGGCCCGCCGCCCGGTGCGCGCCACCTGACCAGGGCCACCCCGTAGGCGACGATCCAGACGACCCACAGCAGCCAACCGGCCAAGCCCACCTGCCCCCAAAGTCCACCATGCTCAATCACCCAGGGTGTGAGCGTGGCGGACCCGAACAACAAGGCGGCCGAGACCAACCCGAGCCCCGTGTGCCAGCGGCCGACCACACCCGAGCGCAGTCCGCTCACGGACAGGCCGAGCAGGGCCAGGGCCAGGAAGGTGCCGTTGAGGGTGAACAGGGAATCGTGCAGCGCCCACAGGGCGGGCGGCGCGCTCTCGGTGGCGGCCAGGGCCAGGCGGATCGCGATGACCCCGCAGAAGGCGGCGTTCTGCAGGATCAACCCGGCCAGGCCCACCAGGGACCAGGCCTCGTTGCGATCCCCTTCCGAGCCTCGGGTGGCCGCGAACACCCCCGCGCCGAACAGCACCGCCAGTACCCAGGCCGTGGGGATCAGCGCCGAGGCCAGGCCCACCGCGTCCCCGTGCGAGCCGAAGAACGCGGCCGCTTCCTCGATGTCGGACCCCGCGTGCGGAAACCCGGCGGGGACCGTGATCAGGTTCCCGGCGACGATCAGGATGGCGAAGCCGATCGCCGCGATTCCGGCCAGCCGGGTGAAGGGCAGACGCGGTGCGCCATTATTAGATACATGTGTCATATATTCAATATATGAGACGGAAAACCGGAGGGCGATGATGGGTACCGAAACGGGGCGACGGCGCTATGACTCCCTGCGGCGCACCGCACAGGCACAGGAGACCAGGGGCGGGATCGCCCGCGCCGCCCGCCGACTCTTCGTCACGCGCGGGTGGTTGGCCACGACCGTGCGCGAGGTGGCGCACGAGGCAGGCGTCTCGGTACCGACCGTCTACGCGGCCTACGGCAATAAGACCGGTCTGCTCCTGGCGCTGACCGAGGCGGCCAACCTGCCCGCCGACGCGGAGCGCATGCTCGCGGAGCTGGAGGACACGGCGGCCACCCCCGAAAACGAGCTCCTGGCGATGGCCGCCTTCGACCGGCGGCTGTTCGAGCACTCGGGTGATGTCATCACCCTGGTGCGCGAGGCGGGCCGCACGCACCCCGAACTCGCCGAGGCCTACCGGGAGGGCCGCCGCCAAGGCGACCAGACCCGCGTCCAGGTCCTGTCCGCCTGGCCCGAGGGCACACTGAGGCAGGGGTTGGACGTGCCCGCGGCCGTCGACGTCTACGCGGCCCTGTGCAACATCGACGTCTACACCACGCTCACGGTCGAGCGCGGTTGGGAACCCGAGCGGGTGGAACGCTGGTGGGGTGGGGCGCTGGTGCGCGAGCTCCTAGCCCCCGGCTGAACTCCTCCAGTCGAACGGGTTCCGACCCAGCGTGCGTCACACACCCTGCAGAACACGATCCAGTGCTGCCCGACCCGCGGGTCCCCAGTGCGGCTTGCCACCGGCAAGACCCCGGTCCCCGTTCTGCCCCATGAGCATCAGGAAGAGGCTCTTCATGGCGGCCAGCCCGCGGGCGCGCCGGATCGCCGCCTCATCCGCCCGCGCGTATACGTCGAAGAACCGTGCGGCCGTGCCCGCGGGTAGCAGCACCCATGCGGCGGCCAGGTCCCACGCTGGATCGCCGGCGAACAGGTCACCGAAGTCGACGATGCCCGAGAGTGTTCCGTCCGAGACGACGACGTTGGCGGGATGCAGGTCGCCGTGCACCCACACCGGCGGGCCCTGCCACGCCTGGGTCGTGACGGCCTCGTCCCACACGGTCCGGACGTCAGCGGCGATGTCGCCGGCAACGGCCTGGAGGAAGTTCTCGAATCCGTCCGTGCAGTCCTTGGGATGGGCACCGCGGCCCGTGGCGATCGGCGCCTCGGCGGGCGCCTGGACATGGAGCGCCCGGAGGAATCCCGCCAGAGTGTCGGCCGCGTGGGCGCCGCGGCTGATCGAGCCTTGGTCCAGCGGTTCGCCGGGAACCCACGTCATGACGGTCCAGTGCTTGGGGAAGCGCTCGGACGGCGCGCCGAACCGCACTGGGGCCGGCACGGGGAGCGGCAGGCTCGGCGCCAGCAAAGGGAGCCATCACCGCTCCTTGAGTTGGAGCTCCGGGGTGGGGTCCATGCGCTGTACGCGCACGGCCAGGTCCTCCCCCAGGCGCCACATCTGGTTGCCCCAGCCGCCCGGTACCTCACGGATGGGCAGCCCAGCAAGGTCGGGATGTTGCTCCCGCAAAAGGTCGCGGATCAGGTCCGCGGTGATCTCGGTGTCACTCATAGGACGGCACACTACTGAGGCAGGCAGGCGCACCAACACCGCCCGCGCTCAGAGCAGGCGGTACATGATGTGCAGCCCCACAAAGCCGTGCTCGGGGTGGCGGAAACCCTCCTTGAGGGTTCCCACCACCTCGAAGCCGAGCGACTCGTACAGCCCCACCGCGCGGGTGTTGGTCGCCGCGACCGCGTTGAACTGCATGGCCCGGTACCCCTCCGAGCGGGCCCACTCCAGCGAGTACGCACACAGCGCACGCCCCACCCCTCGGCCGGTGTGGGCAGACGCGACCATGTAGCTGGCCGAGGCGATGTGGGAGGCGTTGCCCATGTGGTTCTGGTTCATCTTCGCCGTGCCCAGAACCGTCCCGGTCTCGTCCACGGCAACCACCGTCCGGTCCGGGGCGGCCAGCAGCCACCCGTCATGGGCCTGCTTCTCATCCATGTCCGACGAATAGGTGAAGGTGTCCCCCGCCGCGACGATACGGCTCAGGAACGGCCAGATCGCGTCCCAGTCGGACGCTTTCGCTTCTCGGATCAGCATCCGGACAGCATGGCAGGGCACCCGGCGGGCCGCCCCTGGTTTTTCGGGCGGCCCGCCCGTCCCTGCCCTCTGATGCACCGGGACCGCACGAACCCGCTCCCTGGCTACCGCCCCAGGTAGGTGCGCAGGTGGCGGGCGGTCAGGGACTCACCCTTCTCCACCAGCTCAGCGGGGCTGCCCTCGAAGACCACGCGGCCGCCGTCGTGCCCGGCGCCCGGGCCGAGGTCGATGATGTGGTCGGCGTGGGCCATGACGGCCTGGTGGTGCTCGATCACCACCACCGAGTTCCCGTCGTCCACCAAGCGGTCCAGCAGGGCCAGCAGCCGGTCCACGTCGGCCAGGTGCAGTCCGGTGGTGGGCTCGTCCAGCACGTACACCGCGCCCTTCTTGGCCATGGAGATCGCCAGCTTCAGGCGCTGGCGCTCACCTCCGGAGAGCGTGGTCAGCGGCTGGCCCAGCCCCAGGTAGCCCAGGCCGACGTCGTACATGCGGTCCAGGATGGTGCGGGCGTTGCCGGTGGTGAAGAAGTCGCGCGCCTCCACCACGGACATGGCCAGCACCTGGCTGATGTCCTTGCCGCGCAGCTTGTGTTCGAGCACCTCGGCCTTGAACCGGCGCCCCTCGCACTGCTCGCAGGTGGAGGCGACCCCGGCCATCATGGCCAGGTCGGTGTAGATGACCCCGGCGCCCTTGCACTCGGGGCAGGCCCCCTCGGAGTTCGCGCTGAACAGGGACGACTTGACCTTGTTGGCGCGGGCGAAGGCGGTACGGATCGGGTCGAGCAACCCGGTGTAGGTGGCCGGGTTGGACCGCCGGGACCCCCGGATCGCCGACTGGTCGACGACCACCACGCCCTCGCGGCCGGGCAGCGCCCCGTGGATGAGCGAGCTCTTGCCCGACCCGGCCACGCCGGTGACGACGGTGAGCACCCCCAGGGGTACGTCCACCGACACGTCCTGGAGGTTGTGGGAGTTCGCCCCGCGAATGGGGATGGCCCCGGTGGGTGTGCGCACGCTCGCGCGCAGCGCGGCCCGGTGGTCCAGGTGGCGCCCGGTGAGGGTGTCCGAGGCGCGCAGCCCCGCGACGTCGCCGGTGTAGGTGACGGTGCCGCCGGTGGGTCCGGCGCCCGGGCCCAGGTCCACGACGTGGTCGGCGATGGCGATGGTCTCCGGTTTGTGTTCGACCACCAGCACGGTGTTGCCCTTTTCGCGCAGGCTGATGAGGAGGTTGTTCATCCGTTCGATGTCGTGCGGGTGCAGGCCCACGGTGGGTTCGTCGAAGACGTAGGTGACGTCGCTGAGGCTGGATCCCAGGTGGCGGACCATCTTGACCCGCTGGGCCTCGCCGCCGGAGAGCGTGCCCGATTCCCGGTCCAGGCTCAGGTAGCCCAGCCCCACCTCCACCAGGGAGTCCAGGGTGTGGCTGAGGGTGTCTGCCAGCGGCTTGACGGAGGGCTCATCGATCCCGCGAACGAACTCCGCCAGGTCGCTGATCTGCATCGACGCGCACTCGGTGATGGTGCGCCCACTGACCTTCACCTCGCGGGCGGCGGCGTTGAGCCGGGTACCCTCGCACTCGGGGCAGACCGAGAAGACCACGGCACGGTCCACGAAGGCGCCGATGGTGCTCTGCATCTTCTCGCGGTCCTTGGCCAGGTAGGTCCGCTTGATCTTGGGGACCAGGCCCTCGTAGGTGAGGTTGCTGGTGCCGACCTTGACCTTGGTGATCGGCTTGTACAGGAAGTCGTGCCACTCCTGGTCCGTGTAGTCGCGCAGCTTCTTGTCCGGGTCCAGCAGCCCGGAGTGCGCGAAGATCTGCCAGTACCAGTGGTCCACCGCGTACCCGGGGACGGTGATGGCGCCCTCGTTCAGGGAGAGGTCGCGGTCGTAGAGCTCGTCGAGGTCCATCTGGTTGGTGCGGCCCAGGCCCTCGCACTCGGGGCACATGCCCTCGGAGTTGTTGAAGCTGAAGACGCTGGAGGGCTCCAGCCGCGGGGTGCCCACGCGGCTGAAGACGATGCGGAGCATGGCGTGGGCGTCGGTGGCGGTGCCCACGGTGGACCGGGAGTTGGCGCCCATCCGCTCCTGGTCGACGATGATCGCCGCGCTGAGGTTGCGCAGTGCGTCCACGTCCGGTCGGGCCGTGCTCGGCATGAAGGACTGGATGAAGGCCGTGTAGGTTTCGTTGATCAGCCGCTGGGACTCGGCGGCGATGGTGCCGAAGACGAGCGAGGACTTACCGGAGCCGGACAGGCCGGTGAAGACGCTCAGCCTGCGCTTGGGGATGTCCACGGAGACGTTGTCGAGGTTGTTCTCCCTGGCCCCACGGACCTCGATGGTGTCGTGGGTGTCCGCCATGGTGGTGGGTACGGAAGACAAGCTGCTCCTCAAGATCCTGGGAAATCCTTATGCGGTAAACTAACAGCCAGCGAACATTAGTTTATTCCGTAAGGAGATGCAAGTGGTGATCTACGCCGGGCAGGGTGACCCCCGCCGCTCCATGGCTCTGCTGTGGCGCGAGCACGAACCGGCCGAGCGCACCGGCCCCGGACCCAAGTCGGAACTGAGCGTGGACCTGGTGGTGGAGACCGCCATCGCCGTCGCCGATTCCGAGGGCATGCAGGCCCTGTCCATGCGCGCCGTGGGCGAACGGCTCGGCCGCACCGCCATGTCCCTGTACACCTACGTGGCCAGCAAGAACGAACTCATCGACCTCATGTACGACCACGCCGTCGGTGAGCTCACCGGCCGGGGTGAACAGGCGGAACACCCGGGCTGGCGCGAGGCCACCTCGGACTGGTCCGCCCGCCTGTGGGACTTCTACCTGCGCCACCCGTGGAGTCTGGACATCTCCCAGGCACGGCCGGTCCTGGGGCCCAACGAGTACCGCCTCTTCGAGTCCCTGGCCACGATCCTCCACCGCGCGGGGATGGAGCCCAAGGCCATCAGCAGCGCCTTCGGCAGCCTGGTCAACCTGGTGCGCGGCATGGTCCGCACCGCCGCCGAGGCCCGCCAGGCCGAGGCCGTCACCGGGGTCCCCGAGGACGCGTGGTGGTACGCCCGCTCCGCCCAGCTGGAGGAGGTGGCCGAGGACTTCCATGAGCGCTTCCCCACCCTGACGCTGATGGCCAAGAGCGGGGCCTTCGACAACGAGAACACGCAGGAGCCCTACCTGGCGCAAGAGGCCTGGGAGACCTTCCAGTTCGGACTCGAGGCCCTGCTCGACGGGATGCAGCGCCAGATCGACGCCAGTGCTGGCGGCCCTTCCTGACCCGCGGGGTCCTGCCTCCGGGGGCGGGGCGCCACGAAAGCCCCGTGACGGGCCAGGTCCCACATGACAGACTTCCGGCCATGGGAAAAATCCACGATGGCATCGACGCCCGCATGGAGCGTTTCCTCCTCGACCAGCCGGTGTTCTTCGTCGGAACGGCGCCGCTGGATCCCGGCGGCCACGTCAACATCTCCCCCAAGGGCATGAGCGGGACCTTCGCGGTCCTCGACGAGCACCGGGTGGCCTACCTCGATTACACCGGGTCGGGCACCGAGACCATCGCCCACCTGCGGGAGAACGGCCGCGTGGTGCTGATGTTCTGCGCCTTCGAGGGGCGGCCCAACATCGTCCGCCTGCACGGCCAAGGGCGGGCCGTCCTCGTGGCCGACCCGGAGTTCGCGGCGCTGCGGGCGCACTTCCCCAAGGAGCGCACCATCGGGCAGCGCTCCATCATCGTGGTCGACGTCCAGCGCGTCTCGGACTCCTGCGGGTTCTCCGTCCCCCTGATGGACCTGCGCGGCGACCGAGACGTGCTGGACCGGGTCCAGGAGCGCAGTGACCAGGACTTCTTCGACGAGTACTGGCGCGAGAGGAACGCCACCAGCATCGACGGCCTACCCGGCGTTCCCGGATGAGCGCCGCCACGACCACGGGCCCCCTTTCGTCAGCAGGGGCGCACGGACGGCTCCGCGGACGCGCGGCCTCAGATCCAGCCCAGCAGGATCAGTAGCACCAAGGTCAGGGCGGCTGAGACCAGCAGCGACACCATGCAGCCCCAGCGGCTGTTGTAGAAGAAGAACACCGGCACCTCCTCAAGGACTCTGCACGACCCAGTATCGCGAGCACGGCAACTCCAGCGGGACCACTTGCTCAGGCGGGGCGGGCGAAGGTGATGATCTCCGCGCTCGTCTCGGTGAGCGGGCTGCGGTCCCAGTACCCGTACTGAGCGCTCACCTCCAGCCCGGCCTCAGCGAGAAAGGCGTTGAGGCGCTCGGCGTTCAGGAACCGCAGGGTGCTGCGGCTGACCAAGGGCTCGAACCAGCCTTCGAGACTGTAGTCGGAGGTGAAGGTGACCAGGTCACCGTCGACCTCGCGCAGCCGGTGCACGCAGGTGGCCGGTTGCCCGCCGGGGCCGTCCACGGTCCGCACCCGCTCGGGGTCCCAGGCCTCCCAACCGCGCGCGCCCGGGTTGCGGGTTTCGAACACGAACCGCCCCTGCGGGGTGAGCGCCCGCCGAAGGGCGGCCAGGTTGGCGCGCAGCTCCTCGTCGGTGAGGAATACCTGGAAAGCGTGCCCGGACATGGTGATCAGGTCGAACTCGCCCTCCCCCAGCGGTTCGGCCTCCCCGTCGTAGGGGCCCGCGACCAGGTCGCCGAGGATCCATTCGATGTCGTCCCGGTCGCGGCGGCCGACCTCCAGCATCGCGTCCGCCGGGTCCAGCCCGACCAGGCGCCCGGTGTGCCCGCGCTCGCGCGCCACTCGGTGGAGCTTGCCGGTTCCGCACCCCACGTCCAGGACCGAGCGGGCGTCCATCACCAGGTCGAGGTAGAAGTCGTCCTGCGGGGAGACCCGCCAGGAGCTGAAGTAGTCGTAGAGCTCGGCGAGGACCGGCTGGGAGAAGTGTCGATCGACCATCCGGACATTGTGCTGCTCCGCTCCCCCGCGACCAACGGGTTTTCCGGTGCCTGCGGGTCCGCTGCCCGCGTCCGTGCGAATGGGCGGTACCACCAAGCGCGGTGGTACCGCCGACTCACAGGGCCGCGGGGTCTCAACCGATCTCGTAGGTCACCCGCCTCGTGTCGATGAGCTCCGCGCCTTCGGGTAGCGGCGGTGGCGTTTGGGCCGTGCCCAGGACGCGCAGCCAGATGGCGCTCTGGGCGTTGTAGGGGTTGAGGCGGTCGAGGTCCTCCCAGAACCCGTACGGCAGCGGGGCGCAGGTACAGGCACAGGACCGGTCCCGCAGGGTCGGGGTGAACGGGGAGACCCGACCGGCCAGCGGTATGCCGTCCTCGTCGGGTTCCCCACCCTGGATGATTTGGACGACTTCGGTGTAGGCCTCGCTCGAGCTACGGGCACGGGCAGGTGACGCCATGGAGTCTTCTCCTTGCCGAGAGGAGTGAGCGCCGGACAGAGGTGCTCAACTAGCTCCAGTATGCATGTGTTCAAACACAACGGCAAGGCGTTATTGTGTTCTCGCAAGAAAATTGTCGGATCCGCGTGCACCACTACCATCGACACACGAACGCACTGCTTGGAAGGGGTTTCCGTGACTGGTGGGCACTCGCCCGGGGTGCGACGGCGGCGACTGTCGGCTGCGCTCAAGCGACTCAGGTCCGCGAGCGGGATGACCGCCGCCGAGGCTACTAAGCGGTTGGGTTGGTCATCGGCGACCAAACTGACCAGAGCCGAGCGCAACGAGTGGAAGTTCCCCAAGCGCGACGAGGTCGAGGCCCTGCTCGACCTCTACGGGGTGGAGGGTGACGACCGCGCGCATCTTCTGAGTCTGACCGAGGAGGCTCGCGGCCGCAGCGATTGGCACAAGTACGCGGACCTATTTACGGGGCCCCTACCCGACCTGGAGGCCGAGGCCGTCCGAATTCGGACCTACGAGACGGTCCTCATTCCCGGCCTGTTGCAGACCCCGGACTATGCCGCAGCAGTGTCCTTGGCCAGTCAGGTGGTTCCGCCCGAGCAGATCGACCGCAAAGTCGAATCGCGCATGGCTCGACGTGCAGTGCTGGATCTACCCGACGGGCCGCGTCTCAACGCGATCATTGATGAGGCAGCCCTGCGCAAGGTGGTGGGGTCGCACTCGATCATGGCTGAACAGCTTCGCTTCCTGGTGGGGGTGGCTGCCCACTACAAGGTGACCGTCCTTGCCCTCCCTGATGACGCGGGTGCCCACCCGGGTATCGACGGTGCCTTCGCCCTATTTGATTTCCCCAGGCCTGAGCCAGGGATAGTCTCCATCTCCACTGGAGTAGAGACGCTGTACGTTGAAGATGGAGACTACGTTGATCAGCACGAACTGATTTTCGATGCTGTTCAGAACCTGGCGCTGGACCCCCAGGGGTCACTTGACCTCATCGGGTCCATCGCCGCCGAGCATGATAAGCGAGCTTGAACATGTTGCTGGAGTTCCGCAAGTCTTCCTACTCCTCCGGACAAGATAACTGCGTGGAGATCGCGGCGCTGCCCACCGGTGCCGCTATCCGTGACTCCCAGAACCCCGAACTGGGTTTCCTGCCCGTCGGGGCCAGCGAGTGGACCGCCTTTGCGCACCTGATCGCCGCCGAAGCCCCTCGGGCCTGACACCTGCCCGAGCGCACTGACCGGTGAGAGTGGTGGGCCGATCCCCCGGCCCACCACCTCCCCAACTTCGCTGCATCCCTACGTCAAGCCCTCGGCGTGACCCATTGCCGCTGCACCCCGCGTTGGGGCACGGTGGCCAGCATGTCCCTCTCTATCGCCCACCTCAGCGACCCCCACGTCACCGCGGGTCCGCTGGCCGCCGAACCGGCCACCGGCCTGCACCGTGCGCTCAGCCGCGTGCTGGCCCTGGACCCCCGGCCGAACTACGTCGTCATCACCGGTGACCTCGTCGACCGCGGCGACCCGGACGAGTACGCCGCCTTCGGCGAGATCATCGACCGCTTCCCCCTCCCGCTGCACGTGGCCGCCGGCAACCACGACGACCGCGAGGCCCTGAGCGACGCCCTCGGCCACACGCCCCACCTGGGTGAGTACGGCAGCACCCGCTACCTCGTCGAGCACCCCGAAGCCACCCTGGCGGTACTGGACTCCCTCGTGCCCGGCTCCCCCGCCGGAGGGTTGGGCGACGACCAGCTGGCCTGGCTGGACACGGCGCTGGCCCGGCGCCCCGACGTACCGGCCTTCGTGTGCGTGCACCATCCGCCGGCGCCCATCGGCATCCCCTTCCTGGACGGCATCGGCCTCGAGGACGGCGAGGCACTGGAGGAGACGGTGGCCCGCCACCCCAACGTCGTCCGGGTCCTGGCGGGCCACGTCCACCGGCCGATCAGCACGGCTTTCGGCAACAGTGTCCTGACGACCGCGCCCAGCACCTACCGGCAGAGCGGGCTGTGCATGAGCCCGGGACAGCCCATGGGGTACGTGCACGAGCCCACCGGCTTCCTCCTGCACCAGCGCACCGGCCGCGGCTGGGTGAGCCACACGGTCCAGGTCAGCCACGCGGGCGCCCTGACCGGCCACTTCTAGCCGTTCGGTTACCGGCAGGGCGCGTTGTCCACAGCCCCGGAAAACCCGCTTTCCCCGCCGCGGCGCCGAACCTAACCTGAGATGGTGACTGACACCGCCAGCAGCGCCCAGCACGCCCATCCCTTCGACGTCGACGCCTTCCTCGCCCGCCCCCTGGTCGCCCGGGTGGCCACCGCCAACACCGCCGGGGCGCCCACGGTCAGACCGGTCTGGTTCCTGTGGGAGGAAGGGGCCCTGTGGTGGATCACCGGTGAGTACGCCGTGATGGCCAAGCACCTGGAACGCGATGCGCGCACCGCCGTGGTGGTGGACACCTGCGACCTGGAAGCCATGGAGTTCCTCCAGGTGATCATGCGGGGCAAGGCCGAGGTGGTGCCCTTCGACCCGGCGCTGGCCAGACGCAAGCTGCGCCGCTACCTGGGCGATGACGAGACCGCCTGGCACCCGGACTTCCGCTACTTCGCCGACGACGCCCGCCTGGTCCGCTTGGTCCCCGAGCGCACCGTGGTCAAGGACCTGTCCAAGACCATGGCCTGACCAGAGCACATGCTGACCGGACCGCCCCGCCCTCCGCGCTCCTGCACTGCCGCTCACCCCGAGGAGACCCGTGCCCGTTCCCGACCCGAACCAGGTCCATCCCACCACCCGCCCGGAACTGACCAACGTGGTGTTCCTCAAGGCGCAGGTGACTTCCGATCTCATCGAGGTGGGCGAGTACACCTACTACGACGACCAGGGCAGCGGGGTGCCGTTCGAGCAGGCGTGCGTCCTGTACAACTACGGGCCGCAACGCCTGGTCATCGGCAAGTTCAGCGCCATCGCCCCCGGCGCCACCATCCTGATGCCCGCGGGCAACCACCCCACGATCGGTCCCTCCACCTATCCCTTCACGATGTTCGGCGGGGACTGGGCCGAGCGGACCCTGGACACCTACCTGTCGGCGCCGACGCCGCCCGACACCCGGATCGGCAACGACGTGTGGATCGGCCGGGGTGCGACGATCATGCCCGGGGTGGCCATCGGGGACGGCGCGATCGTGGCGGCGCACAGCGTCGTCACCAAGGACGTGGCGCCCTACGCGCTGGTCGGGGGCAACCCGGCTCGGCACGTCCGGAGCCGCTTCTCCGAGGAGGACGTGGCGCTGCTGCTGGAGGCGCGGTGGTGGGACTGGCCGGTGGAGGCGGTGACCGAGCACGCCGCCCTCATCATGGGCGGCGAGCCAGCCGACCTGGCCGCGGTCGCCCGCAAACTGCGGGGGTGAGCCCGGGCTCCGTGCCCGAGTCCAACGTCCGGTCACCCTCGCGTGTTCGACTCCTGCAGGTGTTCCAGGGCTTGGCGGGCCAGGAGGGTCTCCTCGTGTGCGGGGCCGTAGAACCGCACCAACTCGGGGATGAGCGCTTCCCAAGTGAGTGCCGACCCGGTGCGGTCTCCTGCCCGGGTCTGCCAGTGCGCCAGGCGTGTGCGCGTCTCGATCCGGAATTGGGTCACGGTGTCGAGCAGCCGGTTCCTTCCACCGCTCTTCAGGTTCCGGTGCCGCCTTTCGATGTCGCTCAGCTCGCGCACGGCCACTGCGGCGCCTTCGACTTCGCCCCACCAGTGGGCCAGTTGGATGTGCAGGAACATCGCGTACTGGGGGTGGGCTTCGTGCGGGTGTTCCGCGATCCGTGCCCGGTACTGCGCGTCCAGCTCGCGTAGTTCGCGCAGCGCCCCGGCAAGGTCGCCCGCCTCACCCGCCCACGTGGCGAAATGGGCGCGGTGGAAGAGGTCGGAGGGTTCACGTGTCCAAAGCTGTCGCAGCTGCCGCCCCAGATCCGCGGCGCGGCGCGCATCGCCGGTCCGGGCGCAGAGGTCGGCCAAGGTGAACACGGCCAAGCGCGTCCCGAAGTCGTTTTCGCGGCCATGGAGGCGGGCCTGTTCGACTCGGGCTTCGCTGCGCCGCAGCGCCTCAGTCTTGTGCCCGACCGCCCCCAGATAGATGGTCGAGAACGCCAGCACGTCCGTGTTCGACTCCGCCAACCAGTCCCGCAGCACCCTGCCCTGCAATGTGCGCCCGGCGAAGGTGTCCTGGTGACGGCGCACCTGGTAGCGGTAGGCGCTGTCGTAGGCCGGAAAGGCGAGGGCGTCATCGACGATCGGGGAGTGCAGGCCGTCGATCTTGAGCAGCAGCATCATGGCGCCTTCGAGGGTGATGGCGGTGTCAGCGCGTTCGCGGGCCATGCGCTGCAGGTCGGGGTGGATCCCGTGGACCGTGGCCGCGCCGTCCGCCCACTCCGCTGGTTGCCGCGCCGGCACGACCAGACCCAACCTGGACAGTACGGCGCACGCCTCATCGACCTGTGCGGGGGTGACCTTGAATGCATGGTGGAGCGGGTTGTCGCTGGACTCCAGGGCCGAGTCCAGGCGCGCCGCTGCACCGGCTGAGCCCAGCGCACCGAGGTCACTCACCAGGGCTGACACCTCCTGCAGGCTGCGGGCCAGGGATTCTTCGCTCTGCTCTCCCCGGGGGCCCTCCTGGCCGGGCAGCGGGCCGTTCTCCTTCGCCCTTTGACGCGCCCGCTTGCCCAGGTGGTTCAGCGCCCGGCTCGTGGTGCCCAGCGAGCGCGGGATCGCGGTGGGCGCGACGTGGGACCACAGGTCCAGGAGGGCGCCGGGTACCCACGGCGGGCGGCACGCGGTGTCGGCGGTGTCCACGGCCATTTCCCAGACGGCCGCCGCGGCCCCGCCGCCGCTCCGCCGGGAGGTTTCCTGCTCTACCTGGGCGGTATGCTCCTCCAGGAGCGCACGGTAGCGGCCGCACCCCACCCCTCGTTCGACCATGGTGGCTGCGGCCAGCCCCAGGCTCTGGGGGTGACCGTTCAGAATCTGGGCCAGCTCACCGGCCTGATAGGGGTCGTCGAAAAGCCCTGGCTCCTCCAGAACGTCCCGGAGGTACCCGACCGCCTCGGGCGAGGAGAACTCCCCCAGCGTGTGCGTGTTCCGGCGGCCCGCCACCCCTTGCAGGGCCAGGTCCTGGCCGGTACCCACCCAGCGTCCACCCGGTTGACCCAGCGGGGGCAGCAGGTCGTGAACGGCTGCCACATCGTCCACCCCGTCCCAGAACACCGCCCACCGCACCCGCGACTCCTCAGCGTGGTGGTTCAACCAGTCCAGGAACAGCTCGGCCGCGGGTTCGGGCTCGCGCGGGGCCCGGTGGAAGAGCCGGCAGGCGGCCTGGCTGTAGGCGTGGACGATTCCCGCCCGGGTGCCAGCGTCGGCCCACACGAGCAGGGATGTGCCTTGCTGGGAGCCGTCCACCAGCGGGCGTGCCAGGGCCGCGGCGGTCTGGGTCTTGCCTACGCCGCCGGGCCCGTGCAGCGCCGCGGCCGGTGCGTCGGCGAGCCGGGCGGTCTCCGGGCGGGGCGAAAATATGCCGCCCTCGCGGGGATCGCGCCCACGTGTACCGGCCACTGGACGTCGGGGTTGCGCAGGGGGATCAGGGTCATCGTTCTCCGGGTAAGAGCCTCAGGGAAGTCCGGGCCGGGGCGGACCGCACCCCTTCCAGACGCTCGCCGGACGCCCCCGGTTCCGGCCCAGTCCCGTTCTGGTCGCCACTGGGATCGGGCACGCCTGGGCACGGGCCGGGTCACTCGCCCGTGGCGCCGTCGATGCGCTCGCGGATGAGGTCGGCGTGCCCGTTGTGGCGGGCGTATTCCTCGATCATGTGCACCAGGACCCAGCGGTGCGAGCAGTCCTCACCGTGGCGCTGCTTCTTGCCGACCGCGTCCAGGGGCAGGGCCGCGGACACCTGCCGGGCGTGGGCGATCTCGGCCCGCCAGAGGGCGAAGGCCTCCTGCGGGGAGGCGGTGTCCACGTCGAGGAAGGCGCCGTCCGGGTTGTCGGGCGTCGTGATCGGAGGCGGGGTGTCGTCACCCTCGATGACGATGCGGAACCAGATGTGTTCCACGTCGATCATGTGCCGTACCAGGCCGATCAGGGACATCGGTGAGGGCGGGACGGAGCGTTCACGCAGCTGCTCGTCGGACAGCCGTTGGCACTTGACCTCCAGGGTCTCGCGGTGCCAGTTCAGCCAGTTGGTGAGCATGGTGCGCTCGTCGGCGATGAAGGCGGGGTCGACCCGCGGATCGGTCATAGGCCGCGACACTAGATCCTGCCGACCCCCGGGTCAACGCGTTTCCCGCCTCCCCGAACACCCGCCGAACACCTATCGGTCACCGTCCGGGCCAGAGTATCCACGAGCAGAGCCGCGCCCAGGGCCGAAAGCCCCACCTGGGAGCGGTTCCGGAGGCCATAGGATCTCAAGCATGAACACACGCGAACTCGGTTCTGTCGCCAACGTGGGCGTCGTTGGCTTCGGCGCCTGGCAAATCGGCTCCGCCTGGGGTGAGGTCAGCGAATCCGATGCCATGGCCGCCCTCAACACGGCCGTGGAGGAGGGTGTCACCTTCGTCGACACCGCCGACGTCTACGGTGACGGCCGCAGCGAACGACTCGTCGGGCAGCTGCTCAAGGACCACCCCCACCTGACCGTGGCCACGAAGATGGGCCGTCGCATGGCCCAGGAGCCCGCACACTACAACCCGGGCAACTTCCGGGCCTGGAACGACGACTCCCGCCGCAACCTGGGCGTGGACACCGTCGACCTCGTCCAGCTGCACTGCCCGCCCTCGGCGGTCCTCGACACCGACGCCGTCTTCGACGACCTCGACGCCATGGTCGCGGAGGGGCGCATGCGCACCTACGGCGTCTCTGTGGAGACCTGTGAGCAGGCCTTGGCCGCCATCGCCCGGCCCAACGTCGCCTCCGTTCAGATCATCCTCAACGCGTTCCGCCACAAGCCCCTGGAGGGCGTGCTGCCCGCGGCCAAGACGGCCGGGGTGGGCGTCATCGCACGGGTTCCCCTGGCCAGCGGTCTGCTGTCCGGGAAGTTCAGCGCGCGCAGCAGCTTCGGGGAGGACGACCACCGCAACTTCAACCGCCAGGGTGAAGCCTTCGACAAGGGCGAGACCTTCTCCGGGGTCGACTACGAGACCGGCCTTGAGGCCGTCGAGCGCCTGCGTCCGCTGGTCCCCGAGGGCGTCACCATGAGCCAGTTCGCGCTGCGCTGGATCCTGGACCAGTCCGGGGTGAGCGTGGTCATCCCCGGCGCCCGCAACGCCGAGCAGGCCCGCGGCAACGCCGCCGCCGCGCAGCTGCCCCCGTTGGACGCCAAGACCCACACCCAGGTCCGCGAGATCTACGACGATCTCATCCGCCCGCAGGTCCACCACCAGTGGTGAGCTGAGTCCCCGTCCGGGAGGTCCCGCCATGGCCAGTAAGTTCACCGAGCTCGCGGTCGACTGTGCCGATCCCGTCGCTCTGGCGCGGTTCTGGTGTTCGGTCCTCGACTACGAGGTGCAGGAGGAAGCAGACGGGGATGTGACCATCGGTTCCCCCGAGGTACCCGAGGGCAGGAGCCGCCCCGGCCCGGTGCCGCCGACGTTGACCTTCGCCCGCGTGCCCGAGGGAAAGACCGTCAAGAACAGGCTCCACATCGACGTCAACGCGACCGACCGGGAGCAGGACGAGGAGGTCCGTCGCCTGCTCGACCTGGGCGCTCGGCAGGCCGACGTGGACCAGGGAGAGGTGAGTTGGGTCGTCCTGGCCGACCCGGAGGGCAACGAGTTCTGCGTGCTGGCGGGCCGCCGCCCCTGACCGCTAGCGTGCGCCGCTCCCCGCCGGGGCCGCGCACCGCCGGAACCGCGGAGGGCCCATTCGCCCCGTACGGCGAATGGGCCCTCACTGCGCGGGAACCGGGCGGGGAAGCTAGATGAGGCCCTGGGCCAGCATCGCGTCCGCGACCATCTCGAACCCGGCCACGTTGGCGCCCAGGACGTAGTCGCCCTTGGCGCCGTGCCGTGCGGCGGCCTCCTCGCAGCGGTCGTGGATCCCGGTCATCGTCTCGGCCAGCTCCGACTCGGCGTGCTCGAAGGACCACGAGGTGCGGCGCGCGTTCTGGCGCATCTCCAGCACGCTGGTGGCCACACCACCGGCGTTGGCGGCCTTGCCCGGGCCGAACAGCACCCCGGCCTCGCGGAACACCTGGACCGCCTCGGGCGTGGTGGGCATGTTGGCGCCTTCGGACACCGCGACGACACCGTTGCTCACCAGCGTCTTGGCGGCGCTTTCGTCCAGCTCGTTCTGGGTGGCCGACGGCAGCGCCACCTCACACGGCACGTCCCAGACGTTGCCGCCCTCGACGTAGTGGGCGCCCTTGCGCCGGTCGGCGTAGGTGCTGATCCGCGCGCGCTCGACCTCCTTGATCTGCTTGAGCAGGTCCAGGTCCAGGCCCTGGTCGTCCACCACGTAGCCGGCCGAGTCCGAACAGGCGACCACGGTGGCACCCAGCTGCTGGGCCTTCTCCACCGCGTAGATCGCGACGTTGCCCGAACCCGAGACCACCACGCGCATGCCGGTGAGGTCGCGTCCGTTGCGCTCCAGCATCCGCTCGGTGAACAGCACCGTTCCGTACCCCGTGGCCTCGGTACGGACCGCCGAACCACCCCAGTCCAGGCCCTTGCCGGTGATGACACCGGCCTCCCAGCGGTTGCTCAGCCGCCGGTACTGCCCGAACAGGTAGCCGATCTCGCGGGTGCCCACACCGATGTCACCCGCGGGGATGTCGGTGTACTCACCCAGGTGGCGGTGCAGCTCGGTCATGAAGGACTGGCAGAAGCGCTCGATCTCGGCGGCCGAGCGACCCTTGGGGTCGAAGTCGCTGCCGCCCTTGCCGCCACCGATCCCCATGCCGGTGAGGGCGTTCTTGAAGATCTGCTCGAAGCCCAGGAACTTGACGACACCGAGGTTGACGCTGGGGTGGAAGCGCAGGCCGCCCTTGTACGGGCCGAGCGCGCTGTTGAACTCCACTCGGAAACCGCGGTTGACGTGGATTTTCCCCTCGTCGTCGCGCCACGGTACTCGGAAGATGATCTGCCGTTCGGGCTCACAGAGGCGTTCCAGAACACGCTCGTCGGCGTACTGGGGGTACCGGGTCAGGGCGGGCGAGAGGCTGTCGAGCACCTCCAGTACGGCCTGCTGGAACTCCGGCTCGTCGGGGTTGCGGCGCGCGACGTGCTCGTAGGCACTGCGCACCCCCGGGTGGTGATCATCCCGGGCGCCATTGGAAGTTGGCATGCGAGTGCGTTCCCCTCTCACTGCTGGAACGGGCACCCTGCACGCCGTTGTGCGGGGAACCTCGGTCGTTTACGGGTGATTGATGGACACCGGTCCCATGGGTCCCATAAGGGTCGTACCCACCCATCGTGTTTCCAGTGTATTACCTCGATGTCAACATATCCTGGCAGTTTCGCAGGTACGGGACGGCGGACACCCAGGTGACCGTGAGTCCTGAGCCCCGAGCCCGCCCTCCTTCCACGCGCGAACCCTCAGCCAGTAGGTTGGTACCTCCGCAACGACACCGCTCCCCGTGCGGAGCCCCGGGCCTCCCAAAGGAGCGGAACCGTCTTGAACAGGGAAAACGTGGAGAAGGGACACCCGCTCAGCGGCGGCATGATGAACACCGTCGTGCGCCGCGGCGACCGGGTCGTGCGCAACGCCCCGAACCACGCGCCCGCCCTACAGGGATTCCTGGCGGCCCTGACTGCAGCGGGGTTCGACGGGGCACCCCGGCCGCTGGCCCTGCACGCGGACGGACGCGAGGAACTCACGTTCGTGGAGGGCGACGTGGCCGTTCCGCCCTTCCCCGAATGGGCGTTGGAGGACCGGGTGGTGACCGAGAGCGCCAGGCTCATGCGCCGCTACCACGACGTGGCCGCCCGCGTCCGCTTCGACCCCGGCACGCACTGGCCCGCCGCCCTGAGCGACCCCGAGGGCGGCCCCCTGCTGTGCCACAACGATCCCTGTCTGGAGAACCTGGTCTTCCGAAACGGCGCGGCCGTGGCCCTGATCGACTTCGACCTCGCCGCACCGGGGCGCCCCCTGTGGGACGTGGCGGCGCTGGCCTTCTACATGGGCCCGACCCTGGATCCGGAGTCTGCCGCCGGTACCGTCTTCGCCGGTCTCGACGCGTCCCGCCGCCTGCGCCTGATGGCCGACGCCTACGGGCTCTCCCACCACGACCGCTTGGCACTGCCGGAAACCGTCCAGCAGTACAACGAGGTCTCCCGGGAGTTCGTCCGGGGGATGGTCGAGGACGGCAATCCGCTGTTCGTCCGCGACTTCGAGCGGCTGGGTGGCTGGGCACGCTGGGACCGGCGCCGCGACTGGCTCATCGAGCAGCGCCCCGTCTTCGTCGAGGCCCTCACCGCCTGACCCTCCACCCGCCGGTGTCCCTTCCACACTGCCTCCGCCACCCCTGGCCAGCCCCTGAGGTCAGGGCTCCAACACGGCCTTGCCCAGGCCCTGAGCCAGGTGCGCGTCCCCGGCCTCGTCCAATCCGAACCGGCGCACCACCGGAAGCCGGATCCGCCGCTCGGCCGCAGCCTCCAGCAGAGTGGTCAGCACCTGCGGAGTCTGGTCGTCGGCTCCCCCGGACAGGAAGGGAACCCCCAGATCGAAAGCGGCGGAGTCGGCGACCGTGACCACGCGGTCCACACCCCCGCGCAGCGCGACCAGCGCCGGAAGGGCCCCGTTGCCGGCCGAGTCCAGGACCGCGTCCACCCCCTGAGGCGCGAGCTCGCGGACCCGATCCACCAGGCCGTCCTCGTATGTGGTGGCCACCGCGCCCAAGGCCCGGACCCGTTCCTGGTTGCGTTCTCCGGCCGCGCCCACCACGGCGATGCCCTGCCCGAGCGCGATCTGGGTGGCAACGGACCCCACGCTGCCCGAGGCGCCGTTCACCAGCAGGGTCTCCCCCTCCTTCGGATCCAGGGCCCGCAGGCACCGCAGGGCGGCCTCACCCGGTACCGGCAGTGCCGCCGCCTCCGCCCAGCCCAGAACCTCCGGCTTGGGCGCGTACACCGACAGCAGGGCGTATTCGGCGTATCCGCCGGTGGCCGACCAGCCGACCACCGCATCGCCCACCGCCACGCCGGTGACTCCGGAGCCGACGGCGTCCACCACACCCGCCACCTCGGAACCCAGCACGTGCGGCAAACTGAGCGGCATCACCTCGGCCATCTCCCCAGAGCGCAGCTTGGCGTCGATCGGGTTGACCCCGGCGGCACGCACCTTCACCCGCACCTGCGCAGGACCGGGTTCGGGCACGTCGGCATCCACGACCCGCAGCACGGACGGGTCACCGTACTCGGCGAAACTCACAGCGCGCATGGTGTTCTCCTCAGGAATCCTCGTGTCGGGGCTCCTCCCCACTGTTCCACGAACACCACGGTCAACGGCGAAGGGCCCCACACGCCCCAACCGGTCGGGCAGTGCGGTGCCCCGCGCCGATCCCGGGGGCGGGTCAGCCATCGAGGAATTCGAGCAACTCCGCGGTGACGTACCCGTGGTTCTCCTCGACGAGCCAGTGCCCCGTGTCCGGCACATCCACCGCGCGCACGATGTTGTCCATGCGTGTGTCCACGCTGGCTTGGACCGGGTCGAGTTGCCCCGCGCGGTCAGGAGCGGGACAGGGAGCCTGGCGGTCACCGCCTCCCGCGCGGATCGAAGAAGGCCGCGCGGGGCCGGCTGTGGTGCGGCGAACATGTGTTCCTTCGTCGAAGGCTTAGCGGAGTCAGCGCCCGGTGGCGCCGTCGATCTGCTCGCGGAGGATGTCGGCGTGTCCGGCATGGCGGCCGGTCTCCTCGATCATGTGGGCGAGTGCCCAGCGCACGCTGGGTGCGGGGCGTCCCGTTCGCGGCCGGGGAACCGGTGCGCCCGGGTCGGCGCACTCGTCGAGAACCCGGTTCGCGCGCTCTACCGCATCGCGGTAGCGGGCGACGACATCGGCCGCGCTGTCCGTCGGCGCGGCCTGGAACGTCGCCGGCCAGTCGGTGGCTCCGTCCCCGAGGAACGTCGCGCGCTCGACGTAGGTCAGGTGGTTGAGCAGACCGAGCAGGTTCGTTCCCGACGGCACTCCTGCTGTTCGGACGTGCGGCTCGGGGGCACCGTCGACCTTCGCGGCGATCGAGGTCCGCAGGTAGTCGAGGAATCCTCGCAGAACCTCGGTCTCACTGTTCCCGGTGCGGGGTGGCGGGGTGTCGACGCGGCGGCTGTGGCGGGAAGTGGCAGGCATGGTTGTCTCCTTCACGGGGCGCTCTTGGCGCCGGGTCAGGCGGTGCTGCGGATGAGCAGGACGTGGTCGGTGACCTCGGCGGTGCGCCCGCCCGGGCCGGTCGCGATCCGGCGGGGTGCGTCTGCCCGCTCTACCGTCCACGTCGCCGGGTCCAGGTCAAGGCCCGCGGCGACCTCCCGCGGGCTCGGGTGCCGGACTCCGGGATCCTGGTCCCACGACCACGGCGCGGCTGAGCCGTGGTCGACAACAAGCAGCAGCCCGCCCGGCCGCAGCGCGTGGGCGGCCCTGCGCAGGACGGTCGCCCGGTCCAATTCGAAGGGGGTGTGGAAGTAGTGCGCGCAGACCAGGTCGAACCGGCCCCGCGGGAAGGACTGGTGCAGGTCATGCCGTGTGGTGGTGACCAAGTCGCCCAGAGTGCGTGAGCGGGCCAGGTCGGCGAGCCGGCTGACCGCCATGGCCGAGATGTCGACCGCGGTGACGTTCCACCCGCGGTGGGCGAGCCACAGCGCGTCGCCGCCATCGCCGCATCCGAGGTCCAACGCGTAGCCGGGCGGTAGGTCGGTGACCGTCTCAGTGAGCCGGTCGTTCGGCCGAGGGTCGGTGGCCGCGGTTCGGGCTGTGTAGAGGTCTTCCCAGAACGTGACAGCGTCGGTGGTGTCCATTGAGGCTCCTTCTGTCCGGAGGAGCTCAGTATCACCGCTCTCCTCACGACCTGGCACGAAATCTTGCGGTTATGGCAAGGTGGTCGCGTGGACCACGAAACGGAAGACGTGCTCGATGTGGTGGGGTCGCGGCTGCGTGCGCTGCGGCGCGACCGAGGCATCACCCTCGCCGACCTCGCGGTGACGACCGGGGTGTCGGAGAGCACCCTGTCCCGGTTGGAGAGCGGTCAGCGCCGGGCGACCCTGGAGTTGCTGCTGCCTCTGGCCCGTACCTACGGCGTCCCGTTGGACGACCTCGTCGGCGCCCCGCGCACGGGCGACCCCCGGATCCACCTGAAGCCGATCCGGCGGTTCGGGATGGTTTTCGTTCCGCTGTCCAGGAGGCCGGGCGGGACACAGGCGTTCAAGATGATCATCCCCGCTCGGCCGGAACCGCTCGAGCCCTCCCCGAAGACGCACGAAGGCTTCGAATGGCTGTACGTGCTCAACGGTCGCCTGAGGCTTGTGGTCGGCGAGCGCGACTTGACGTTGCCACCGGGTGAGGCGGCCGAGTTCGACACCTCCTTGCCGCACTGGCTGGGCAGCGCCGACGGCGGCGGAGTCGAGCTGCTCGTCCTGTTCGGCCTGCAAGGGGTGCGCGCGCACGTGCGCTCCGAATCCGCGAACGGGACCCGGCCCCACTGACCGGGCACGGCTCTCCACTGGCCGTCAGCCGGGTCCTCGACCAGGTCCAAGGCTGTTCGCCTAACCCCGGCGGGTGATGGCCACGAGGTAGCGGCAGGGCTCCCGGGTCGGGTTGCGGTAGGCGCAGGGCACGGGCGGGCCCAGCTGGAGGCAGTCCCCGCGGTCCAGGACGTGCTCGACCGACCCCTCGCGGAAGGCGAGCGTGCCCTCCAGTACCCAGATCTGGTGGTGGGTGAAGCTGTAGGACTCGGCCAGGTAGTCCACCCGCGCACCAGGGGGTAGCTCCACCTCGACCAGTTCGATGGGTCCACCGGAGGTGGGCGAGACGGCACGGCGCCGGTACCCGGTCTCGGGGTCGGTCCAGGTGGGCTGCTCGTCGAGGCGGGCCAGCCACCGGTCGCCCTGCTCGGCTCGGGCGATGAGTTCGGACAGGGTGATACCCAGCGCGCCGGACAGACGGCCCAGCAGGGAGGCGGTGGGTTGGGCGTCACCGTTCTCGATCCGGCTGATCATGGCTCGGGAGACACCGGAGAGCTCAGCCAGTCCGGCTCCGCTCAGGCCCTTGTTCCGGCGCAGTTTCTGGAGGGTCACGGCGAGGGCGGGCCCCAGTTCGTCGCTCATGCGTTCACCATAGTAGACATGTTCGCTTACCATAATGGCCTATGAGCTCCCTGCTGACACACGCCAGCGCCCGTGACGCCACCGTCGCCGACGCGGCGGCCTGCGCGGCGATCTACGCGCCCTACGTCACCGACACCTGCATCACCTTCGAGTTCACCCCGCCCACGGCGTCGGAGATGGCCGAGCGCATCACCGCGGCCCAGCGCGAGCACGCGTGGATCGTCTTGGAGGACGAGGAGTGCGTCATCGGCTACGCCTACGGCGGCACCTTCCGCAGCCGCGCAGCCTACCAAGCAACCTGCGAGGTGAGCGTCTACCTGGACCGGGAACAGCGCGGCCGCGGCGCGGGCCGGGCCCTGTACGAGGAGCTGCTGCCCCGCCTGGCCAAGCGCGGCATGCGTACCGCCGTCGCCTGCATGACCCTGCCCAACGACCCCAGCCTGGCCCTGCACCGGGCGGTGGGATTCGAGGACGTGGGCATCATGCGGGGCGTGGGCCGCAAGCACGGCGGCTGGCACGACGTGGCCTGGGCCCAGCTGGACCTGGCCCCCGAGGGCTGACCGGCCCCGCGGGAAGGTCGGCGACCGTGCGCACGGAATCCTGCACAGGGCCCGAGTGCCCCCAGCCGAACACGGGGCCAGGAATCCGCCTGCACGGATCCGGGGCGCGACCGTATGCTCAAGCAGGTCCCATCTCCCCACCACCGCCCCCTGGAGTGTTCCGTGTCCGTGCACACCACCCGCCACCGCCCCTCGGGGCTGGCCTTCGCGCTCGCCTCCGCACTGGCCTTCGGCGGTTCGGGGGTCTTCGCCCGTCCCCTGCTGGACGCGGGGATGGATTCACTACACGTCACCTGGCTCCGCGTGGCCGGTGCCGCGCTGATCCTGCTCCCGGTGGCGATAAGGCACTGGCGGGTCGTCCAGCGCAGACCCCTGCTGGTCCTGGCCTACGGCGTCTTTCCGATGGCCGGCGTGCAGGCCCTGTACTTCGCCGCGATCGCCCGCATCCCCGTGGGCATCGCCCTCCTGCTGGAGTTCCTCGGCCCGGTCCTGGTCCTGCTCTGGGTACGGGTGGTACGCCGCAACAAGGTCTCCCCCGCGGCCGTGGTCGGCGTGGTCCTGGCCGTGGCCGGACTCGGGCTCCTGCTGGAGGTCTGGGCGGGAATGCGCCTGGACGCGATCGGGGTGGGCCTGGCCCTGGGTGCGGCCGCAGCCCAGGCCGCGTTCTTCCTGCTGGGCGATGCCATGGGCGAGGACGCCGACCCTCTGGCCGTGATCGCCTTCGGATCCCTGGTCGCCACCGTCCTGCTGGGTGTGCTCGCCCAACCGTGGACGCTCCCGTGGGGCCTGCTCGCCGAACCGCTCGACCTGGGCGGGATCGCCCTGCCCGGCTGGTCGATCGCGCTGTGGCTGGGCCTGGTGTGCACCGCCATCGCCTACTTCACCGGGGTCTCGGCGATCAAGCGGCTGTCCCCGCAGATCGCCGGCGGGGTGGCCTACCTAGAGGTGGTGACCGCGATCGTGCTCGCCTGGCTCCTGCTGGGCGAGGCACTCACCCCCATGCAGATCATCGGTGCCGTGGTCATCGTCACGGGTGCCTTCATCACCCAGACCGCGGTACCCACCACACCCGTCACGACGTCGGCGACCGACCCGGCCCCCGCCGACGTCCGCGCGTCGCTGGACCGCCGCTGACCCACCCACGGCCCGCGCTTCTCCCGGTCAGCGCCGTGCGGGCAGCGGGATGCGCTCCAGGTCGGCGGCCAGCACCACGTCACCGTCGAACTCCGCGCGCGCCTGTTCCACGAAGTGTGCGTCCTCGTCCTCGGTATAGCGCTCCGAAAGGTGGGTCAGGACCAGCAGCCGAACACCCGCCTGGGCCGCGATCCGCCCGGCCTGCCGCGCGGTCAGGTGCCCGTAGTCCTCGACCAGCCCCTCTTCGGAGTCCAGGTACGTCGACTCGATGACCGGCATGTCCGCACCCTGGGCCAGCTCCACGGCCTGCTCGGCACACCCCGGTGTCCATGACGAAGGCGAACACCTGCCCCGGCCTGGGCACCGCAGTCGGCCAACTCCACCACCCGTCCCTGCGGCAGCTCCAGCGCGACCTGGCGCTGGAGCCGGGAGATGTCGGTGGCCGCCAACCCGGCCAACCGCATCTGCCGCTGCGTCCCCCCGGGTCGAACAGCACACCCTGGTCGCCCCAGCGCAGGAAGTACCCGTTCTGGTTGCGCCGCCGGGTGGGCACCGCACTGGAGGTCCCCAGAACCACGAGCTCTCGGACGGACATGGGCCGCATTGTCCCACCGCTGGCGGCCCGCACCGGCCGGGTTCAGCTTGATGTGGCGCGGAGCCCCGGCCACCCCGGGCGGGGCGCTGACCCGCCCGGGCCCTTCCCCGCGCACGGCCCGCCACGCGCGGACTCAGCACGCCTGAAGGTGTCCGGTAAGTCCCGCTTGACTTGTTCGCCCTTCGCTGAATCCCTAGACAAATCTGCCCCAAGAGCCCGCACTGAGGCGACATCCAGCTCGTGTACCAGGCCCAACGATGCCTAAGGGTCTCGTTCCTGCTAGCGTGCGGATCGCGAAATACGGGATGATTTAGGAGACCTGAACATGGGGCAACAGCCTCGCGAGCAGTGGGGGACGCGCGCGGGATTCCTTCTGGCCGCGATCGGATCGGCCGTCGGACTGGGCAATATCTGGCGATTCCCCTACGTCGCCTACGACAACGGGGGCGGGGCCTTCCTGGTCCCCTACCTCATCGCCCTGTTGAGCGCGGGTATCCCGCTACTCATCCTCGAGTACACCATCGGACACCGGTACCGGTCCTCCGCACCGCTCTCCTACCGGCGCATCTCCCGCCCCGCCGAAGCCATCGGCTGGTGGCAAGTGGCGATCTGCTTCGTCATCGCGATCTACTACGCCGTCATCGTGGCCTGGGGTGTGCGCTACACCTGGTTCGCCGTCGGCCAGCAGTGGGGCAACGACCCGGACGGCTTCTTCTTCAACGACTTCCTGCAAGTCAGTGACGAGCCCGGCATGGTCTCCGGCTTCGTCTCCGGTGTGGCCTGGCCACTGGTCGCGGTCTGGGCGGTCGTCCTGGTCGTGTTGGCGCTGGGCATCCGACAGGGCATCGAGAAGGCCAACAAGGTCTTCATCCCCCTGCTGGTGGCGCTCTTCGTGCTGCTGGTCATCCAGGCGCTCACCCTGGACGGGGCAGCGGCGGGCCTGGACGCCCTGTTCACCCCGGACTGGGGCGCCATGCTCGACGGCGGGGTGTGGATCGCCGCGTACGGACAGATCTTCTTCTCCCTGTCCATCGGCTTCGGCATCATGGTCACCTACGCCTCCTACCTGCGCCGCAAAGCCAACCTGACCGGCTCGGCGATGGTCGCGGGCTTCGCCAACAGCTCCTTCGAGATCCTGGCCGGCATCGGTGTCTTCGCCGCTCTGGGCTTCATGGCCGCCGCAGCGGGCACCGCGGTGGACGAGGTCGCCACCGACGGCATCGGACTGGCCTTCGTCGCCTTCCCCCAGATCATCTCCACCCTGCCGCTGGGCGGAGCGCTCTTCGGGGTACTGTTCTTCGGCTCCCTGGTCATCGCCGGCATCACCTCGCTGATCAGCATCGTCCAGGTGATCATCTCGGCGGTGCAGGACCGCACCGGACTGGGCCGCGTCCAGACCGTCCTGCTCGTGGGCGGTGCGACCGCGCTCGCCTCGATCCTGCTCTTCCCCACGCCCGAAGGCCTGTACATCCTCGACACCTTCGACCGCTTCATCAACCAGTACGGTATCGCGCTGGCCGGCCTCGTGATGATCGTCGTGTTCGGCTGGGCGCTGCGGAAACTGCCCCTGTTCGAGAAGCACGCCAACGCCGTCTCCTCCGTCCGGCTGGACTGGTGGTGGAAGGTCGCCCTGGGCGGCATCACCCCCGTCCTGCTCGGCTTCATGATGTGGGACAGCCTGCGCACCGAGCTGACGACCAACTACGAGGACTACCCGACCAGCTTCCTGCTGGTCGCGGGTTGGGGCCTGGCCATCGGCGCGATCGTCATCGGCATCGTCATCGCCTGCTTCCCCTGGAAGCGCGCCGACGCCATCGCCCGCCGCGACGCCGACCGCGCCGCCAACGGGCACAGCGGTGACGATCCGAACGAGCTGGACGAACCCAACCAGATCACGCAGACCGGTGAGGCCGCAGGGCCCGCCGACAAGGAAGGGGGTCGCTGATGTCCACCAGCGCCATTGTCATGATGGTCTTCTCCATCGTCCTGCTCTGGGGCGGGCTCATCGCGGCCATCGTCCACCTGCGCCGCCACCCCGACGAACCCGAGTCGGAGTAGGCAGCACGAAAAGCCACGGGTAGCGGGGTCGCGGACACGTGTCCGCGACCCCGCTAC
>NZ_BAAGZJ010000005.1:0-115658 GCF_054778635.1 Nocardiopsis nanhaiensis | reverse complement strand
CCCCGGGCCCCCCCCCCCGCACTTTTCGTCGGCCCGCCCAGGCGTTGGGGAATCTCTTCCTTGCCCCGGCCCGGCCTTCACCCGGGGCCTCCGCGTGCCCATCCGGTCCTCGTCGCCGGACGGGCCCCTGGCCCGGCTGGAGTCATGTCCGGGCCAGGGACGACTCAGGCGGCGAACTCCCGCACGATGCGCGCACAGAACGCGGGCAGGTCGTCCGGGTTGCGGCTGGTGGTAACCCCGTGGTCGGTGACGACCTCCTCCTCCACCACCGTCCCCCCGGCGTTGCGCACGTCGGTGCGGATGCTGGGGTAGGAGGTCAGGGTGCGCCCGCGCACCACGTCGGCCTCCACCAGCAGCCACGGACCGTGGCAGATCGCCGCGACGGGTTTGCCGCGGGCCACGAAGTCGCGTGCGAACCGCACCGCGTCGGCGTCGGACCGCAGGTTGTCGGGGTTGATGGTGCCGCCGGGGACCACCAGCGCGTCGTAGTCGTCGACACCGACCTTGGCCACCTCCCGGTCCACCGCGAAGCGGTCGGCCGGTTCGATGTCGCCGTTCATGGCCTGGATCTCGCCGCCGTGCAGTGAGACCAGGTCTACTGTGGCCCCGGCTTCGACCAGAGCCCGGCGCGGCTGGACCAGCTCCACCTGTTCGACCCCGTCGGCGGCCAGAATGGCCACCCTGCGGCCGGTGAGTGTGTCGACCATGACATCCCCCTCGCGTGGTGCTCACGTGCCGGACCCGTCTGAACGGGCCCCTGCCACGTTGGCGGCCCTACCCGCCAGAGCACCGGTTTTCACGCGCCCGAGCCACGAATGTCGGCGACCGGCGCCCTGACCTGAGCGAACAGCACGGGCCACTTCTGATGCGGCACGCCTTCTCCTCAAGTACCCCGAGTCAGCGCGAACCGCCGCCATGCGCCCGGGATCGGAGAGAGTGCCCGTCTGCGACATGCCAAGGGAGTTCCGTGCCCAGTACCCGCCGCCTGTATCTCGCCCGCCACGCCGAGGCAGATCCGGCCACCGGCTCCTTGACCGCCCGGGGCCGCCGCCAGGCCGACCTCCTCGGTGCCCGGCTGCGCGAGTTCGCTCCTCACACCCTCTGGCACAGCCCGCTGCCTCGCGCTGCCCAGACAGCGCGCCTGGTCGCCGACCGCTCGGAGGGCATCACGCCCGTGGAGCTTCCCGAGGCCGGTGACTACGCGCCCCACATTCCCGAGCGCCACGAACTCCCACCCGCGCATGCCGACGGGATCCTGGACTTCCTGGACCGAGTCCCCGCCGAGGAGCGCTCCCCCGAGCTGGGCCGACGGGCGTTGGAGCTGTTCACCGGACCCGCGGCGGGGGACTCCGAACGGCGCGAGGCGGTCATCACCCATGCCTACCTGGTGGGGTGGCTGGTGGGTGCCGCCATGGAGGCCCCGCCCTGGCGGTGGTTGAGCGTGGGCGCGTCCAACGCCGGGCTGACGGTCATCCGGTACACGCCCGGGAGACCGGCCTCGCTGACGGTGCTGAACGACCTCGGGCACTTGCCGCCAGAGCTGCGCTGGACGGGTTTCCCGCCGGAGCTGTGCCCCTGAGTCAGCCCGGGGTTGCCTCCCACACCTGGCCGGGGACCTGATCCAGAAGGTCGATGAGGTGATCGGCCGATGCCACCATGGCTTCGGGGTCCAGCTTGGTGGCGTTCCAGGTCAGGATGTGGTCACCGGTGAAGCGGAACGGTACGCGGGCCTCGGGCCGATCCAGCAACCAGGCCCGCAGGTCGGGGCCGAGTACAGCCAGGGCGAAGGCGTCGTCGTCGGCCGCGATGCGGAAGGTGTCGTCGAAGGCCTTCTCGCCCACCTGCAGGTCGTGTACGCCCAGCAGCCCGAGCAGGGTGTGGCCGAAGTGCTCGGCCTTGACCTCCAGCACGGGGGTGTGCGGGGTGGTCACCGTAACGATGCTGTGGTGGTGCGTGGTGGTGGTCGTGCCCTGACCGGTGGAGGTCGTGGTGGTGTAGGTGTACTCGAAGGCCAGCACGCGGTGGCCGCGGTGGTCCGCACAGAGCACGTGCTTGGCCTTGGCGTTGGAGCGGCCCCGCCGGAAGGGGGTCCCGCTGAACCGGTCGGCCAGCTCGGGGCGTTCGCGGTCGTAGTTCCAGCCCCGGTCGCGCGCCCAGGCCACCAGGGACGCCACCCGCTCCCGTTCGGCGGCCGACTGCATCACGGCGACCGCGATGCAGATGATGACAACGACGGCCATGAGGGCGATGGCGCCACCAGACATGGGGAACACTTCCTCTCGGTGCGGCTCTCCACCAGTTGAGACGCGCCTCCTACCGCTCCCGGTTCCGACGACTTTCCGTGCTCCGGCCGTCTGTGGCGGAAGAAAAGCCTTGTGGTGCAGGGGTTGTGAGCTGTTCGGGGTTCCCTCAGCCACCCTCCACCCCGGTCAACACACAGCACTACGGCCGCAGGCCGCCGTTGAAGAGCCAGGCACTCAGGTCGGTTCGCCCTAGAGAAATAATCAGGGGAGTTCGCTGATTCCCCCCACACGGTCCCGCCCGTCCCGCTAACGTCTTTCTCGAACGTGTGAACGAGACACCAGGGAAGGGGGTGGAACCCGTGGCCGAGACCGCCCCACACCAGGACGAACAACAATCAGAAGGTAAGAAGAAGCGTGGGTTCGAGCCCCGCCCCGGGCATGTGGTCCAGGCCTTCACTTTCGCTCTGGACCCGGGGGTCGAGGCCGAGCAGCGGCTGCGCTCGCACTGCGGAGGGGCCCGGACGGCCTTCAACTGGGCCTGCAACCACGTCCTGGCCACCTGGGACCAACGTAAGGCCGAGGCCTCCTACGGGGTTGCTGAGTCTGAGCGTACCCCGTGGCGGTCCTGGTCGCTGCCCGCCCTGCGGCGGGCGTTCAACGCCACCAAACGCCAGGATCCCCGGTTCGCCACCTGGTGGGCCGACAACTCCAAGGAGGCCTACAACACCGGCCTAGCGAACGCGGCGGCTGCCTTTGACGGCTACTCGGCCTCCAAACGCGGCGATCGCAAGGGTCCGAGGGTGGGGGTGCCGCGGCCCAAGTCCAAGCACCGGGCGCCGCTGTCGTGCCGCTTCACCACCGGCACCATCCGGTGCGAAGACACCCGGCGCCACGTCATGCTGCCGGTGGTGGTGCGGGTGCGCACCCATGAGTCCACCCGCAAACTCCACCGCCGCCTGGCCAACGGCACCGCGCGCATCCTCTCGGCCACGGTCTCGCACCGGCGGGGGCGGTGGCAGGTGGCCTTCCAGGTCGAGATCGAGCGCGCCCCCACCACTCCGGCCCGGCCGGAGGGGGTGGCCGGGGTGGACCTGGGGGTCAAGTCCCTGGCGGTGGTCGCCGACAACGACGGGCGGGTGTGGCAGGTGGCCAACCCCAGCCATTTGGAGGGGGCACTGACCGACCTGCGCCGGGCCTGCCGGAGGGTGTCCCTGAGGCAGGGCCCGGACCGGCGCACCGGGCGCCCTCCCTCGAAGCGGTGGGTCAAGGCCAACCGGGCCCGCAACAGGGTGCACCACCGGGTGGCCAACCTGCGCACCGACGCGCTGCACCACCTGACCACTGCGTTGGCGGGCGAGTACGGCACTCTGGTGGTGGAGGATCTGAACGTGGCCGGGATGGTGAAGAACCGGCGTCTGGCCCGGCGTATCGCTGATGCGGGGTTCGGGCAGATCCGCCGCCAGCTGGACTACAAAACCACCTGGAATGGCGGGCGCTTGGTGGTGGCCGACCGGTGGTTCGCCAGTAGTAAGACCTGCTCGGGGTGCGGGGCGACGAAAGCCAAGTTGGCGGTGCACGTGCGGGTGTTCGACTGCGATGAGTGTCCCCTGGTGTTGGATCGGGACGTCAACGCAGCGCGCAACCTCGCCGCCTTGGCGGCGCAGGTGGGCAGTACCGGTACCGGAGTGGCCGGGGACCGGGGAGCGAGGGCTCTGAAGGCCCGTGGAGCCGACCGTAGGACCCGCACTACCCGCACCCGCCGCGGGGCGGGTGCGGGGCGGGCCGGTGGCGCAAGACCGCGAAGGCGGAAGGAATCGGGACACCGTCGTCAGGACACCCAGCTGAGGTTGTGGTGACACCGTCACGGACCTTTCGTGCACACATGCACGGGATGCTGATGTTTGCCTAAGACATCAGCAACGGTATGGAGCTGGTCGAGCCGGGTGTGGTGCCCGCGCTGGAGTGGCGCCGGGGCACCATCGACGTCTGCACGGGGGACGGGGTGCCCACCGCCGCCGACGAGTACTGCGGACTGGCCCGCACGCGTTAAACGCGGCGTGGGGTCATGGTCGATGGTTCGGCGCCCATGACCCCTGGACCGGGCTGGGGCCCCGACGGCCGGGCATGCCTGTCGGGACGCTCGCGGCGTCTCAGCGCTCGGTGGGTTCTCGTGCGGCTGCCGCGGCCCCCTTCTCCGAGCCGGGCTCGTCGCCCACTTGGCCCGGCTCCGGCTCCTCTACCGGGTTCTCCGTCGGCGCGGGGAAGGCCAGGAACCTGGTCAGCACTACCCGAGCACCCTCGGAGGCCTCTTCCGCAGGGCGGTCATAGGACTGCATGAGGGCGATGTAGTCCTCGAAGAACGCCAGCAACTCCTCGGGGTTGACCCTGATCTGCCCGCGCGAGTAGGGGAAGGCATCCGTCCAGAACCCCGGCCCCTGGGCTTCCCGCTGGGCGCGGCGGAACTGCTCGATGTCGTACTCGTAGGCGATGTCCTCGATCGCGTCCATCGCCGCACGCATGCCCTCGTCCTGCTCACTGCGCAGCGGGAAGCGGATGTCTTGGTGGGCAACGCGCCACCAGCGCTCACGGCCGTGTGCGTGTTCGGGGGCCTCGACGACGAAACCGTGCCTGGCCAGCTCACGCAGGTGGTAGCTCGTGGCCCCGGTGTTCAGGTCCAGGTCCCGGGCCAGGCGCGCCGATGTCGCCGGCCCGTTGCGGCCCAGGTGGTCGATGATGCGTTGCCGACGCGGGTGGGCCAGTGCCTTGAGGGCCGCCAAGTCGGTGACCTTATGCGGTCCGAGCGATTCCATGGCGTAACGCTAGGTCTCGGCCGGTAGGGCAAGCAACTCCGCTCCGGGTGGTGCAGGCACGCCTCCTCGGCCATGACCGGGAAACCCGCTTGCACAAAAAACTGTGCACAGATTATTGTGCACACATTGGACCCGACCTGGAGCCCCCCATGCAGCAGCAGACGCACCCACCCGGACTCAGAGCCAGCGCCCTCGTCGCCCTGGCACTCATCGCCGCCCTGATCGCCGGCGCGGTCATCACCCACCGCCCACCGCCCGAACCCGCCACACCCACCGCCGACGCCTTCGACACCCAGCGCGCCATGGACCACCTGGACGAGATCGCCCAGGAGGCCAGCCCCATCGGCAGCGCCGCCAACGACCGCAACCGCGACTACCTGCAACGGCAACTCCAGGAACTGGGTCTGGAGACCGAGGTCCACAGCGCCGTGGGCGCCCGCGCCTTCGGTGATCAGGTCGTCTCCGGCCTGGCCCACAACGTCGTCGCCACCGTCCCGGGCACCGACCCCACCGGGCAGCTCGTGCTTGCCGCGCACTACGACTCCACACCCACCACCCCCGGAGCCAGCGACGACAAGATGAGCGTCGCGGTCATCCTGGAGATCGCCCGCCACCTGGCCGAGGGCGCACCGCCCCGCAACGACATCGTGCTCCTGCTCAGCGACGGCGAGGAACCCGGACTCATCGGGGCCGAGGCCTTCGCCGAGCACCACCCCGCCACCGAACAAGGTGGTGTCCTCATCAACCTGGAGGGCCCCGGCAACTCCGGCCCCTCCGTCCTGTACAACACCTCAGCCGACAACGCCGCCCTGGTCGACCTGCACGCCAGTGCCGCACCCCACCCCGCCGGCGAATCGGCCATGGCCAGTGTGTACGAGCTCATGCCCGCCAACAGCGACTTCACCACGCTGACCGAACACGGGTTCACCGGACTGGAGTACGGCCCCCTGGACGGGCGCGTGTACTACCACCACCCGCGCGACACCGTCGAGGCCCTGGACCGCGACACCCTCCACCAGCACGGAGCCAACACCCTGGCCCTGACCCGCGAACTCGTGGACACCGACCTGGCCCGATCGAAAGCCGACACCAGCGCCACCTACTTCACCGTGGCCGGAACAGTCGTGCACTACCCGGGCACACTGGTCTGGCCGCTGGCCCTGATCGCCACCCTGGCCGTGGCCGCACTGGGCCTGATGAGCCGCCTCACCGGCACCGCGACCACACCCCGCCTGCTGGCGGCCGCCGCCACCGGCATCGTTCCCCTACTCGGTGCCCTCGGGGCGGGGTGGGCGCTCTGGCAGGCCCTGACCCTGATCCGCCCCGAGTACGGCGACCTTCTGCCCGCCGACCCCTCCTACCGGCCCGAGCTCTACCGCTTCGCCGTGCTCGCGGTCGTCGTGGCCGTGGTCTGGGCCTGGCACCTGCTGGCCCGGCGCTGGTTCGGCGCTCAGGCGAGCGCGGTGGGTGTCCTGTTCTGGCCCGCCCTGTTCGGTGTGGCCATGGCCGCCCTGGCCCCCGGCGCCGCCTACGTGGGTACCCTGCCCGCCCTCGCAGCAGCCCTTGCGGGGATGGCCGCCCTGGCCATCGGTCCGGCACGCCCCAGGTGGCGGCTGGCGGCCCTGGCCACGGGCATCGTGCCCGGCGCGGCCCTGGCCGCCCTCACCGGCTACCTGTTCGCCGCTGCCGTGGGCATGGACATGGGTACCCCCATCGCCGCACTGGGTTTCAGCATGGCCGCGGTGCTCACCCTGCCCTTGCTGGAGGCGGCCCTGCCCGGCCCCGGCGCTCGCGCACGAAAGCGCGTGCTGGCGCCGCTGACCGCACTGGCCACCGCCGCCGCACTGGCCGCAACGGGCCTGGTCGTGGACCGTTACGACGACGACCACCCGCGCATGGCACACCTGGTACACATCACCGACGCCGACACCGGCACCGCCCAGTGGGCCAGCTACAACACCGCCCCCAGCGCGTGGGTGCAGGACTACGTCTCCCAGGAACAGACCCACGAGGACAGCGGCCTCACCGTGCCGCGCGGAGTCTGGTTCGAACAGGTGGGCCCGGCACCCGACCTCCAGGAGCCAGCACCGGAGATCGAAGTGGACGAGGTGCGCACCCAGGACGGCGACACCGTCATGGACCTGACCCTGCGCTCGCACCGCGACGCCTTCGCCCTGGTCCTGCACCTGGACCGCAGGATCACCGACGGCACGCTCCAGGTCCCCGACCTGCCCCAGAGCCAACTGCCCGCGCTGGAGCCCACCGACGACACCCAGGACCTGCCCTACGAGGTCCACTTCTACAACCCACCCGAGGAGGGCCTGGCCATGACCGTGCACGTGGAGGGCACCGACCGGCCCGAGCTCGCCGTCTCCGACGCCACGCTGGGTCTGGAGGACATCCCCGGCTTCGAGCCCCGACCCTACGACGTCGACCTCGCACCCTCCCTCGGCGTCATCGGCAGCGACACCGCAGTCATCACCCGCGCCCACCACTGGTAGAGCCCGCTGGCAGAACGGTCCCGGCCAGGTGTGCGGCCCGCGCGCACCCGGCCGGGACCGCCCCTGGCGCGTGCCGAGGGCCCTGAGGCCTGGGCCCCCGACGAAGGTCGCACCCACCGCGGCCTCGCCACCGACCTTCGTCGTGAACCACCCCCGCGCACGCACCCGCCGCCCTAGGCTGAATCCCATGCGACTCGGCCTGCCCCCTCCCGACCGGCACACCCTGCTTGACCTGTTCACCGTCGGCGTCAGTGCCCTGATGGGAGTCGCTCTGGCCCTGGCCGTGCCCCACGACGCACCCGTGACGGCCGAAGCGCTCCTCACCGCCTGCCTGCTGCTCTCCGCAACCCTGCTGTGGCGGCGCACCGCACCCCTGACCGTTCTGTGGATCACCACCGCCGCGGGCCTGCTCGCCATCGCCACCGCCCTGACCGCCGGTCCCCTCTTCGGCACCGAAGGCGCAGCCCACACCGTGGCCTGGTTCCCGCCCACAGCACCCTTCGCCGCCTACGCCGCCGCCACACGCCGCCCACTCGACCCCGTCTTCTGGATCTCGCTGTCCGCCCTGTCCCTGGCCTGCCTCCTGGCCGCCGACCCCACCACCATCAGCGGCACCGGGGTACGCACCCTCCTGTTCGCGGACCTGGCCGCCACCCTCGGCCTGTACCTGGCCACCCACCAACGCCTGGTCGCGGCCCTGCGCGAACGGGCCCAGCGCGCCGAGAACGAACAGCACCTGATGGCCGAGCGCGCCCGCGGGGAAGAACGCGCGCGCCTGGCCACCGAGATGCACGACATCGTCTCCCACCGGGTCAGCCTCATGGTGCTCCAGGCCGGGGCCCTGCGCGTGACCGCCCCCGACGACACCGTCCGCTCCACAGCCGAGGAACTTCGCGCCACCGGCCACCGCGCCTTGGGCGAACTCCGCGACCTCACCGGTGTCCTCTCCCAAGGCGGCGACCTCGACCCCCTCACCGACCCCGACCCCCTCCCCCTGGTCGAGGACGCCCGCGCCACAGGAACCCCCGTCGACCTCGACACCCAGGGCGACCCCGCACTGGCCTCACCCCTGGTCGCCGCCACCGTGGCCCGCGTCCTCCAAGAAGCCCTGACCAACACCCGCAAACACGCACCCGGGGCGCGGGTTCGGGTACAACTCAGCTACACGCCCACCGCGATCCACGTCCGGGTCCACAACGGCGCACCCACCGGCGCACCCGACCCCGACCTGGTCGCCTCCGGATCAAGCTGCGGCCTGGACGGTCTGCGCCGCCGGGCCGAACTCCTGGGCGGCGCCCTGACCGCCCGCCCCACCGACACAGGAGGGTTCGAGACCGCCGCCACACTCCCCAGCCACGTCCCCGTCACCGAAAGAACCGGCCGTTGACCACCGAACCCGCACACCCGCTCCGCGTCCTGGTCGTGGACGACGACCCCCTGGTCTGCGCCCACTTGCGCACCATCCTGGGCGCGGACCCCCACGTCACCGTCGTCGACCAGGCCCACGACGGACAGGCCGCCGTCGAGGCGGCCCGCAGCCACACACCCGACCTCGTCCTGATGGACCTGCGCATGCCCGTCCGCGACGGCATCAGCGCGACGGAGGAGATCGCCACCCTGCCCCACCCACCCGTCGTGGTCGCCCTGACCACCTTCGACGCCGACGAGTACGTCCTTCGTGCCCTGCGCGCCGGCGCGGCCGGGTTCCTCCTCAAATCCACACCCCCCGAAGAGCTCACCTCGCTGCTCCGGGTCGCCGCCCTCGGCCACACGGTGATGTCGCCCGAGGCCACCCGCCGCCTGCTCACCCACGCCCACACCGACCACAGCGCCCGACTGGACCGCGACACCCTCGTCGCTGGACTCACCGAACGCGAAACCGAGGTCCTGGCCTGCCTGGGAGCGGGCATGAGCAACAGCCAGACCGCCCGACAGCTCTTCCTGAGCGAGGCCACCGTCAAGGGCCACGTCTCCCGACTGTTGGACAAACTCAGCTGCGACAACCGCACCCAGGCCGGGCTCCTCGCTCACGAGGCGGGTCTGGACCGGAAGTCAACGTGACCCGGCCCTACACGAAGACCTTGCCCGGGTTGAAGATGCCCCGCGGGTCCAACGCCCCCTTGACCGCCCGGTGCATCTGGAGCACCTGCGGGCCCAGCTCATCGGCGGCGCCGCGCATCTTGAGCAAACCCACCCCGTGCTCGCCGGTCACCGTGCCGCCCATCGCCAGCGCCTCGTCCACGATCGCCTCGAAGGCCTGCTTGGCCCGCTTCTTGGCCGCCTCGTCACCGGCGGGCACGATGAACAGCGGGTGCAGGTTGCCGTCACCGGCGTGCGCGATATTGCCGATCTTGGTCTCGAAGCGCTCCCCCGCCGCCTCGATCGCCGCCAACATCTCCGGCACTCTGCCCTTGGGCACGCACACGTCCTCGGTCAGCAACGGACCCAGGCGCTCCAGCGCCGGGTAGGCCAGGCGGCGCGCCTGGAAAAGGGCCTCGGCCTCCTCACCGTCGGTGGAGCGCACCGCGTACACCGCCTTCTCCTGCTCGAAGCACTCCAGGATCCGGTCGGCCTCCTCCTGGCCCGAAGCACCCGGCGAGTCGCTCCTAGCCAACAACAGCACCTCGCCCTCCGCGGACAGGCCCATGTTCTTCCACTCGTCCACAGCCAGCAGACAGAACCGGTCGATGAGTTCCAGGGCCGAGGGAACGATGCCCGCGGCCGAGACCGCGGCGACAGCGCGCCCCGCGTCCAGCAACGAGTCGAAATAGCCCACCACGGTGTGCTCCACGCCCCTGCGCAGCGGCACCAACCGCAAGGTCACCTCGGTGACCAGGCCCAACGTTCCCTCCGAACCCACCATGAGCCCGGCCAAGTCGTAGCCGGTCACACCTTTGGCGGTGGTCTTGCCCAGGCGCACCACCTCGCCGGAACCCACGACCGCCTCCATGCCCAGCACGTAGTCACGGGTGACCCCGTACTTGACGCAGCACAGCCCACCGGCGTTGGTGGCCACGTTCCCGCCGATGGTCGACCACGGCGCCGAGGCCGGGTCCGGCGGGTACCACAGCCCGTCCTGGGCGACCCGCTCACGCAGGTCGTCATTGACCACGCCCGGCTGCACCGTCACGGTCTGCTGCACGGGGTCGACCTCCAGGACGCGGTCCATCCGCTCGAAGGAGACCACCACCCACCCCGACTCGGAGTTGGCCGCACCCGACAGTCCCGTCCCGGCACCCCGCCCCACCACGGGCACGCCCCGATCGGCGCAGATCCGCACCACCTCGGCCACGTCGGCGGTCCCGCGAGGACGCACCACCGCGGCCGGTCCACCGTAGGGCGCCCACTCGGCCTCGTCGTGGGCGTAGCCCTCCGTCACGGCGGAATCGGTAACCACCTGATCCGCACCGATCGCGACCCTCAACTCCTCGGCGACCCCGGACATGGACGACTCCTCCCTCACCGGCACCGACAGCCCGTTGCGTCCGTGCTGCCAGCACACTAAACCCGGGCCTTCACCACGCACACACCCGAGTCGGACAAAACAGCATTTCCGGGGCGCGCGATGTTAGCGTAAACCCTGGTCATCGGCCAAAGCGGCCTCGGAGGTGGACATGAGCACGATCCTGGTCACCGGCGCCACCGGCACCCTCGGCAGACCCCTCGTCGAACAACTACGCCGAACCAACCACCACATCCACACCCTCAGCCGCCACCCCGCAAGCCTGGCCGACACCGCACACCCCGTCGACCTGCGCAACGGATCCGGCCTGGACCACGCACTCCACGGCGTCAACACCATCGTCCACTGCGCCAGCACCCCCACCGGCGGAGACATCGGCTCCGCCACCCACCTCATCCGCGCCGCCCGCGCGGCCGACGTCTCCCACCTGGTCTACGTCTCCATCGTCGGCACCAACCAGATCCCCCTGGCCTACTACCGCACCAAACACACCGTCGAAGAGGCACTCCTGGCCTCCGGCCTGGGCGTCACCATCCTGCGCACCACCCAGTTCCACACCCTGGTCCAGAGCATCTGCGCCCGCCTGGCCCTCGCACCCGCCATGCCCTACCCCGACATCGACGTCCAGCCCATCGACCCCGCCGAAGTCGCCCTGCGCCTGACCCGACTTGCCCAGGAAGAACCCGCCGGACGCGTCCCCGACCTGGGCGGCCCCCAAGTGGAACCCTTCCACGACCTGGCCCGCGCCTATCTGGACGCCACCCACACCCGCCGCCTCCTGTGGCCCCTGCACCTGCCCGGTCCCACCTTCGCCGCCTACCGCTCCGGCGCCCACCTGGCACCCGACCGCGCAGTGGGCCGCACCACCTTCGCCCAGTACCTCACCCGCACCTGACCGCAGCCGCGCTCTTGCACCTGACACCGTGTCAACCCCTGTACTGGGAAGCGCCATGTTGAGCATCGGAGAGTTCGCCAAACACGGAGGGGTGTCGGTGCGCATGCTCCGGCACTACGACTCCACCGGTCTGCTGCGCCCAGCCCGCACCGACCCCTTCACCGGCCACCGCCACTACGAGGCGGCCCAACTGGCCCGCCTCAACCGGGTGATCGCGCTCAAGGACCTGGGCTTCAACCTGGAACAGGTCGCCGCCGTCCTCGACGAACGCGTCAGCGCCACCGAACTGCGCGGCATGCTGCGCCTGCGCCGCGCCGAGCTCGCCGAGGCCGCAACCGCAGCCGAGACCCGCCTGGCCCAGGTCGAGGCACGACTGCGCATCATCGAAAGCGAGGGCACCATGCCCACCGAAGACGTCGTCACCAAGCCACTGCCCGCCGTCCACCTGGCCGAACTGACCGGCACCGCCGCCACGTTCGTGCCCGCCGACATCGGCCCGGTCATCGGCCCCCTCTTCGAGCAACTGTGCCAGCGCCTGGAAGCAGCGCACACCACCCCGGTCGGACCGGGCCATGCCCGCTACGAGGAAGCACCCGACGGAGGCATCCTCGTACACGCCGCCATGCCGGTGCCCGCCGACGTCCACCACATCGAGGGCCTCCAGATCGTCGACCTGCCCGCCGTGGAACAGGCCGCCACCATCGTGCACCGCGGCCCCATGGCCGAGGTCCTGCCCACGGTCCAAGCCCTGGCCCACTGGATCGAGGACAACGGCCACACCACCGATGGCTATACCCGGGAAGTCACCCTAGCCGCACCGGAGAACCTCCAGGAGTGGGTGACCGAGATCCAGGCCCCGCTGACCAATCGCTGACCCACGACCGCACCTGGAAGGGCGGGCCCACCCCACCCACCCCTTCCGGGCACCTCCCCTCAGCACCCAACACACAACAGGGACAATCGACGGGTGCCCACTCGTCGCCTGCGTTCCCTGGCCGTCCTGGAACACCTCAACATCGCCCTGTACGCCGCGATCCTCTTCGGGGTCCTCGGCATGCCCGCCACCCCCGCCAACCTGGCCGGGTTCGGGCTCTTCGCCCTGCTCCTCCTCCAGGGCGGCGCCTACTGGTGGCTCAAGCTCCGCCAGCTCAGGAACCGCACACCCCACCCTCCCGGGATCGGCATCCTCGCCCGGTGCCAACCCCTCAACCTGGCCCTCTTCACCCTGGGCGGAACCGTCATCGCCTGGGCCGCGGCCACGGGAGCCACCGGCACGCACCTGTGGCCCGGCCTGGCCCTGTGGGCGTTCGCGGCCTTGGAACACGTCAACTACTTCCACCTACAGCTCTCCCACGACAACCGCGCCGACCTGGCACGCCTGTGCCACACCCGCCGACTGCACCGCTCACACCTGGCCCGCGACCTGCAAAGGCACCGCGCTCAGCGGCTCAACCTGCGGTAACGCCCCAGAGCCAACGGCACGAACACCGCCAACAGCACCAGCGGCCACACCACCGCCATCAACAGCGCGTTCTGCGCCACCCACGACTCACCCACCACCATGGTGTTTCCGAACAGCTCACGGCAGGCCAACACCGTCGCCGACAGCGGGTTCCACTCGGCAACCGGCGCCAACCACCCCGGGATCATCTCGGTGGGCACGAACGTCTCGGCCACCATCGCCAGCGGAAACACCAGCGAGAAGAACTTCATCGCCGCCTCAGGGCTGCGCACCAACAACCCCAGGTAGATCCCGATCCAGGTGAACGCCAACCGCAACAACAGCAACAACCCCAGTGCCGCCAACGCCGCCACGGGCCCGTTGTGCCACTGCCACCCGATCAGCAGGCCCATCCCCACCAGGACCGCCAGGTCCACCACCGCCGAGACCACGTCGGCCATGCTGCGCCCCACCAAAAGCGCCGACGGCGCCATCGGCAGGGTCCGGAACCGGTCCACCACCCCGCGGCCCACATCCGCAACCACGGCGATGGTCGTGTTCCCGATCCCGAAGGCCATGGTCAGCGCGAACAAGCCCGGCAGGAGGAAGTCGCGGTAGTCATCGCCGCCCAACCCCATGGCCGCGCCCATCGCCTCACCGAAGACGAAACCGAACAACAGCACCGCCAGCACCGGGATCAGCAGCGTGCCGACCACCTCGTCGGGCTTGTGCACCAGGTGCGACAGGTAGCGCCGCGCCACCACCGCCGAATCGGCCACCGCCCACCCGGCACGCCCAACCCACGCGCCCACCCCCGCGGGCCCGCCCTCCCACTCGCCCTCGACGGCCCCGCCAGGAGACCTGTCCGCAACCGGTTCGGTGACCGTCATGACCGCGCTCCGTCCCGCTGCCCGTCCTCCTGCCGACCACCGCACTGGTGCCCGGTCAGGCTCAAGAACACGTCGTCCAACGTCGGGCGGCGCAACGCGATGTCCTCCACGTCCAACCCCGCCTCGTCCAGGGCCCGCACCACCTTGGTCAGCGCAGCACCCCGCCCACCGAGCGAGACCCGAACACTCAGCGCTTCCCGGTCGACCTCCGGCGGCGCCCCCGCCATACGGCCCAGCACGTCCGTGGCCACCGGCAGCTCCGCCGCGTCAGAGACCACGACCTCCACGCGGCCGCCGCCCACCCGCGACTTCAGCTCCTCCGGGCTGCCCTCGGCGATCACCCGACCGGCATCGATCACCGACACCCGGTCGGCCAACCGGTCGGCCTCCTCCAGGTACTGGGTGGTCAACAGCACTGTGGTGCCCGCCGCGACCAGCTCCCGCACGGCACCCCACACCTCCTGGCGGCTGCGCGGATCCAACCCCGTGGTCGGCTCGTCCAGGAACAGCACCCTCGGGTCCAGCACCAATCCGGCAGCCAGGTCCAGCCGGCGGCGCATCCCACCCGAGTACGTGCGCACCGACCGGTCCGCAGCACCCGTGAGGTCGAAACGCTCCAACAGCTCTTCGGCCCGCTGCTTCGAACGCCGCCGACCCAGGTGGTAGAGCCTGCCGAACATCTCCAGGTTGCGCCGCCCGGTCAGGAGCTCGTCGACCGCGGCGTACTGGCCCACGAACCCGATCCGCCTGCGCACCCACCTCGCCTGGGTCGCCACGTCGGCCCCGGCCACCCGGGCCCGGCCCCCGTCGAAACGCAGCAGTGTGGCCAGTACCCGCACCATCGTGGTCTTTCCGGCCCCGTTGGGCCCCAAGAGCCCGTGTACCGTCCCCGGCGCCACCGCCAGGTCCACCCCGGCCAACGCCACCTTGCCGTTCGGGTAGTGCTTGCGCAGCCCCTGGGCCAGGATCACCGGTGCGCCGCTCATGAGACCACCGCCTCCTTGACCCCCGCTTCCCCGGGACCACGCGGTGCGGGCACCATCGCGCGCACCGTGCTCACCTGCTCATAGCGACCCACGGCGATCCGCGCGACATTGCGCACCGACTCACTGCCCTCCCGGTAATAGGCGCAGTGCCCCGGAATGTCCCCGGTGGCGAAGACCCGCGCACCGAAACCCCGCCGCAGCGGCGAAGGGCCGTGCCCGATCTCGCCCACATGCCCCCGCGGGAAGAACCGGATCCAGTCAGCAGGGCCCAACCCGGCCCACAGGTTCCCGGAAAAACCCAGTTCAGTGCGGCTGCGCACCCCCATCCCGGGGCTGCCCAACGCCACGCAGTCACTGACCCGGGCCCGCCGCAGGGCCAGACCGCACACCACCGTGCCGTAGCTGTGCCCCACCAGTGTCACCCGCGCCGACCGCGGCAGGAACTCCGTCAACCGGGCCAGGTCCGCGGCACCCTCCAGCGCCGGGCGGCGCGACACCGCCTCACCGAATCCGCGCGGGGTCCGGTACCCCACCCACACCACCACCGCCACACGCTCGCCCGGAGCGACCTGCCCCATCGTGCGCAGCAGCGTCGCACCGTTGGCACGCGGCCGGGTGGCGCGCTGCTGGTTGAAGTAGTTGCCCAGGTAGTTGTCATTGCCCGGGACCAGGACCGCGATGTGTTCCGCGGTGGCCGCGTCCCCCAACTCCTCCACGATCCGGCCGTCCTCGCGCCCGTCACAGGCCAGCACACGAACACCGAACCTTCGCGCGCGCTCATAGTGCAGGGGATCGGTGACCGAAACGCTGGTTGGGCCCGCCGTGACCATGACTTCCCCCGAAAATCCCCGTACCGCAGCTTCTCTGACCCATTCCACGCTAGACAGGGGCGACTGTCGCCGCGATGACGCTGACACCCGCTTCCCAGTCCAGCCGCACCCACCAACGGCAGTGGTGTCAGCACTACCTCCCACCGGACCTACCGGACCTGAACAGGGAAAATCGACTTGCCCACCGCAATCGCCCCTGGGAGCATGCGCTCCATGCAGATCGTGCCCCTGGCCCAGCGGCCCCACCTCGCCGAGGTCCTGGACAACCCCGAACTCATGTTCCACGACACGGTGGCCCAGGCCCTGTGCCGGACCGCGCCGAGCACGGCCTGAGCACGCTCGCCGCACCCCTGCGCCCCACCCTCAAACACCGGTACCCGCTGCCCTGACCACCCGCGCCAGTGCGACTACGACAACGGACCTCGACCCGACCACCCGACCGCAGGAGCACCTCCATGACGCCGCCGCCCCATCCCCAGGGCCTGCACCCCGACGGCACCATCGCCCGCGAAGGCGCACTCGCCCGGATTCCCGCGGCCTTCACCCCCGTCGTGGACGCTCTACGCACCCGCTTGCCCGAGGTCTTCGGCCCCCGCCTGCACAGCGCCTATCTGTACGGCAGCATCCCCCGCGGCACCGCCCGACCCGGCATCTCGGACCTGGACGCCCTCGCCGTCCTGCACACCCACCCCGACCGCGCCGAACGAGAACGCACCCGCGCCCTGGAACGCGAACTCGACACCGCCTTCGCCCAGATCGACGGCGGCGGCATCCTGCTCGACAGCGTCCCCACCCTGACCAGCGCACTCGAACGCCACGACGGCGGGTTCTTCGTCGCCTGCCTGTGCACCCCGCTGCACGGCCCCGACCTGGCCGAACACCTCCCCGCCTACCGGCCCACCACCCTGCTGGCCCGCGAGACCAACGGCGACCTGCACCTGGCCATCCCCCACTGGCGCACCCGCATCGCCCACGCCACCACCGAGGCCGAACGCCTACGCCTGTGCCGCAGCGTCTCCCGCCGCCTCACCCGAGCGGCCTTCACCCTGGTCATGCCCTCCTGGGGCGGCTGGACCAGCGACCTGGACCTGGCCGCCGACATCTTCGGGCACTACCACCCCCAGCACCACCACCAGGTGCACGCGGCCGCCCACACCGCACACCACCCCACGCCCGACCCCGACCACCTGCACGAACTCGTCGAGGACCTGGCGCCCTGGCTGGCCGCCGAGTACACCGTCACCCACGGGACCAAGACGCCCCGACCCGAACACACCAGCCCTTGAACGACCCGGCTCAGACCCGCTCCAGGGGTACGTGCGCGCCACCGGGCTCACGCACACCGACCGTCATCCCGGGCTCCACCACCCCGCCGTCCAACACCACACCCATGATCCCGGCCCGGCGCACCAACCCACCCAGCTCGTCCCGGTACACCATCTGCTTGAGCAGCCCCTGGGAGAGCCCGTCGATCTGCGCACACGGGTTACGCAACCCGGTGACCTCCACGCGCGCCCGCCCGAAGCTCAGCACCGTGCCCGTGGACAGTCCCAACAGGTCCACGCCCCGGGTCAGGACGTTCTCGCCCAACTGCCCCGGCCTCACCGAGTACCCGGCCAGGGCCACCTCCTCGAAGAGTTCGGCGTGGATCAGGTGCACCTGGCGCAGGTTGGGCTGGGTGGGGTCGGCCGCCACCCGCGAACGGTGCTTGACCCTCCGGCCCAGGTGCGCGTCCCCCTCCACCCCCAGCCCGGCCACCAGGCGGATCCGAGGCCGGACCGGCTTGCTGAACGTGTGCTCGGGGCTGCTGCTGACCGACTCCACGACGGGGGCCATCGCCGTCCTCCACAACTGATCGCGCAATGGACGACCCCAGCATAGAGACCGCGATTCCGGTGATCCGCGCCCGGGCCCCCGGGGCAGGCGCGGTTCGGCCTTCGAAGGCTAGGGGCGTGTTCGGTGGATGCTGCCCGTCGCGAGCGGCGTATCCAGTGGTGCTGGCACAAGGCCGAAGAAGGAGTTCCCCTACTGTGCGCTGCCTCGCAAGCTCGGCAGCATCGCACAGCGGGGGCCCGCCCGGGTTTGGCTGTCGACTGAGAGATGCGCAGTGCAAGTGCCGCTGGGGCGACGCGCAGCAGGGTATGTGTCCGCCGAACATGCCCTAGGTGCCCACCGCTCGCAACCCGGTCCGGTTCAGCCGGTCCAGCGCCGCGGCGGCCGCCTCGTCGGCGGGCAGGTAGACCACCAGATACTGGCCCTGGGCATCCAAGCGCTCATAGGACAACCGCAGCTCACCCACCTCCGGGTGGGCCAACCGCTCCACACCGGTACTCGACGGAGCCGCCGGAGCGGCCGCCATCCGCCCGGTGAACTCCTCCGCGCCCACGATCGACAACTCCTCCACCAGATGGGCCAGGTGCGGATCCTCCGGGGCCGCCTCCGCCCGCAACTCCGCCAACCGCGCCTCGGCCACCGCCGCCCAGTCCGGATAGGCCGACCGTGCCCGGTCATCGGCGAAGACGAACCACACCCGGTTCGCGGGCTGGTCGTCCTCCACGTCCAACAACCCCAACGGACCCACCAGACGTTCATAACCCGACGTGTGGGCGAGCGTCTCACCCAACCGGTTGAACAGCGCCGCCGGAGCCGGCTCCAAACGGTCCAGCAGCGCCCGCATCGTCGCACGCACCTCACGCTCGGGCGGCATCCCGCCCGGACACAGCGCACCGGCCCCCGACGCCACCTTCGACAGGTTGCGCAACCTCACCCGATCGCCCACCGACAACCCCAACGCGTCGGCCAACGCCACCAGCACCTGCGGCGAGGGGTTGCGGTCACGCCCCTGCTCCAACCGGGTCAGGTAGTCCACACTCACACCCGACAGCGTGGCCAGCTCGGCCCGGCGCAGCCCCGGGGTGCGGCGGCGCGCCCCCACCGGCAGACCCACCCGCTCCGGCGGGGTCGACTCACGACACTCACGCAGGAACGCGCCCATTCCGGTTTCGTCCATGCGTATGAGTCTACGAGCCGGAGCCCCCTCTCATCCTGGCCCTGTCAGGGCCAGCCCCCACGCGGCCTTCCCCCGCACCGGGGCACGCAGCACACTGACACCCATGACCACACACACCACCGGAAGGACCACCTGATGCGCTATCAGATCCTCGGGCCCTCGGGCCTGCGCGTGTCCCAACTCTTCCTGGGCGCGATGACCTTCGCCGACCGCGACGAGGCACGCCGCATGATCGACGTCTACCGGGACGCGGGCGGCAACACCATCGACACCGCCTCCGCCTACGGCGACAGCGAGGAGATCCTCGGCGGCATCCTCCACAACCACCGCGACCGGTTCGTCCTGGCCACCAAATACACGCTGCCCCGCGACCCCACCGACCCCAACACCGGGGGCAGCCACCGCAAGAACCTCGCACTCACCCTGGACCGGAGCCTGCGACGGCTGCGCACCGACCACGTCGACCTGCTGTGGGTGCACTCCTGGGACGAGCACACCCCGATCGATGCCACCATGCGGGCCCTGGACGACGTCGTCCGCGCGGGCAAGGCCCTGAGCCTGGGCGCCTCCAACATGCCCGCATGGGTCGTCGCCGAAGCCAACACCCTGGCCCGGCACCACGGGTGGACGCCGTTCGCCGCCCTCCAGGTGCCCTACAACCCGCTGCGACGCGACATCGAACGCGAACTCCTGCCCATGGCCCGCTCCCACGGTCTGAGCCTGGCCACCTACAACGGTCTGGCCGCCGGGGTCCTCTCGGGCCGCTTCACCGGCCCCCGCGCCGAGGGGGCCAGCCACCGCGTGGACCCCGCCTCCCTCACCGAACGCGAGCACAGGGCCGCCCGCGTGATCCAACAGGTCGCCGAGGAACTGGACGCCACCCCCGCCACGGTCGCCATCGCCTGGGCCCTGCAGCGCTCACCCCGCATCCACCCGATCATCGGCGCCAGCAGCGCACGACAGCTCAAGGACAACCTGGGGGCCGCGGACCTGTCCCTACCACCAGGGGCCGTGGAGCGCCTGGACGCAGTGGCCGACTTCGACATCGGTTACCCCGGCGACCAGCACGCACAGACGCAGGCCTGGTTCGACGGCCACCACCCAGTAGAACAGCCCACCCGGGAGCGCCCTTTCGGTCACCCGCCAGGGCGCGCTTAGGCGGCCTCGGGCTGATCGCACGATCGGTCCCGACCCCGGCCTGATCGGGACCGCACCCCCTTCACCCGTCCGCGGGGGTGGGGGGGACCAGATCCTTCACTACTCGGGTGGGCTTTCCGGAGATCTGCGTCGCCACCAGCCGGTCCACCCCCGGTAGGGACGCCAGGCGCAAAAACATCCGCCGCAACCGCAGCCGGCCGGGGGTCGAGGGCAGGAACCAGGAGGTCCCGGTACGGGCCGCACGCTGGCGTTCCTCCACGACCGGCCGCCACCGGTCCTCGTACCTCTGAAGCCCAGCCCCGACGCTGTCGCCCCGCGCTAGTTCCTCCCCCAGGACGAAGGCACCGCCCACTCCCATCGAGGCGCCCTGGCCCGCCAGCAAAGACACCGCCTGGCAGGCGTCACCGAGCAGCACTGTGCGCCCCCGGCTCCAGCGCCCCATCCGGATCTGGGCGACGTGGTCGTAGTAAACCTGCTCGGACGGCGGACAGAGCTCCAAGGCCCGGGGTACCACCCAGCCCAGCCCTGCGTAGGCGCCGCGCATCACGGCCCGCGGATCCTGCGGCAGGCGCGTGTCCTCGGTGCGGTGCACAGTGAAGGCCGCCACCCGGTCACCCTCCAGCGCGTAAAGTCCCATCTGCGCCCCCAAACTGTCGGTAAGCAGGAAGCGCCCCTGAGTCTCCGCGTGTACACGGGCGTCGTTGAAGGTATAGGCAGCGGTGTGAAAGCCCAGGTGGTGCAAGTACTGCTCCTCCGGGCCGAACACCAGGCGGCGCACGGTGGAGTGGATGCCGTCGGCCCCCGCCAGCAGGTCGGCCTCCACCACCTGGCCGTCTGCCAGGCGCACCCGAACCCCGTCGGCGTGTTCGTGGATCTCCTCCGGAGCGCTGTTGTAGCGCAACTCCACCCGGTGGGGCAGCGACTCGCGCAGGGCCAGTTCCAGGTCGGGGCGCATGAGGGAGACCAAGGACCCGCCCAGTGACCGGGCGAAGCGCTCGAACCCCACCGCTGCTGTCCTGCGGCCGCGCTCGTCGACCAAGACCGCTTCGGTGAAGTGGTGGCCCAGTTCCCTCAGCCGACCCATGAGCCCCATGGCCTCGGCGGCGTCGTAACCGGGCCCGAAGAAGTCGATCATGTAGCCCTGCGGGCGCGGCCCTGGGGCCCGCTCCAGCACGGTCACCTCCCACCCGTGGTGGGACAGGCGCTGGGCCAGGGCCAGCCCGGCGATCCCAGCGCCCACGATCACCGCGCGCATCGGCCTGTGAGAGGGCGCGCGGCTGGTCCCGCTTGAGGGTGTGGTGCTCACGCCTGCCCCCGGGCGGTGTCCAGGACGCGGCGCAGGACGGGTGCGACCTCCTGCGAGGTGAGGCCGGGGTCCAGCGGTCGATGGAGCATGATGCCGTCCGCGGCCGATGCCAGCACCCGGGCCGTGGCTTCGGGTTCGGCGATCCCGCACGAGCGCAACCAGTCGGCCAGTGATGCGCGGAATCGCTCCAGGACCTGGGTGATACCTCGGCGCAGGTGTTCGTCGCGCCCGGCCGCCAGGTAGGCCTCTATGAACAGCGCCGAGTCGGGGTCGTCACCGGGGTAGGCGTCCAATGCGCCCAGCATCAAATCCAGCCCTTGCTCGGGGCCGGTTCCCTCAAGGTGGGCGGCGGCCTGGTCGGCCACCTGCACCATCGCACCCAGGGCGGCTTCGTTGAGCAGGGAGTCCAGCGAAGGGAAATGGTAGTGCACGAGCCCGGGCCCGACCCCCGCCCGCTCGGCCACGGCCCGTGTGCTCACTGCGGACCAGCCCCGTTCGGCGATGAGCTCTGTGGCCGCTCCGAGTAGGCGCTCGCGCACCTGCCGTCCCCGTTCCGTCGTCATTCCGCCCCCTTGTTGGCCCACCCGAACCACGCGGTCGGCCGATCGACTTGGGCATTCGCATTGGACGACCGCCCAAAAACAAGGATGGCACGGATCAGGGACCGCTGTACACGCCCAAGGATCGGACCCCTCAGAGAAAGCCGGAGCCCGCAAGCGCCAGAGGCGCCCTTACCCGGCCCACAGCAGGAAACTGACGTCGGTCTCCTCGGGCCCGGCAGGACCTCCGTCGGGACCGGTCACCGAGGCCACCCGCAGGCCCGCCCGGCCGACCAGGTGTTCGAACCCGGCGCGCGTGTACCAGTGCAGCACCCAGGGCTGCTCCTGCACGGTGCGCTCACCATCGCGAAGGCGCTCGTAGCGCAGCGTGCTGCGCTGGACGCGCGCGTGCTCGTCGCGCTCCTCAGCCACCACCGACACCCGCAGCTCAGCACCATCGACACCGGCCACCCGCGCCTGTCCGATCCGCTCGGCCGGGGTGGGTTCGGGAACGGCCAGGGGCACCAGTGCCATCCCGCCCTCGCGCAGGTGGGCGCGGATACGGCGCAGTGCGGCCAAGGCGGTGGCGTCGTCGGCCAGCAGCGTGAAGGTGGGCCCGGCCAGGAAGATCGAGGCGTAGCGGCGCGGCAGGTCCAGCTCCTCCATGCGCTGGCAGTGCACGCGCACCTCCACCCCCGCCTGGTCGGCCCGCCGGCGGCAGCGCTCGAGCATGTCCGCCGAGGAGTCCACGCCTTCCACGTTCAGCCCGCGCTGCCGCAGTTCGATCAACGGGTCTCCGTCCCCGCACCCCAACTCCAGCGCGGGCTCGCCCCGCTCCCGGACGAAGGCCGCATAGGGCTCCGGATCATAGGAGGCGCCCTTCAACGGGCTGTAGAGGTCGGCGACGAGTCCGGTGTAGAAGTCCGCAGGCTGCATGGCGAGCACCCTAGGGTTCGCGCGAGCGCGACCGCCACTCAATTTATCGGCGCGCACCCCGACCGCGCTACGCAGGCCGGGCGGGACGGGCAGGGGCACAAGCACGTGACCGTGGAACGAAAAAATCGCCCACCGGAGGCGGGCGACCGCAGGGGCAGGAGGGTTTTGGTAACTCTCCGCCACTCTTAATTTATAGCGCACCCCCGGGCTTGCGGCAAGACCCGGGTCATGGCGGACAATCATCGATCGTGAACACCCAACGCCACACGGGAGACGCCGTGAAACCCACCGCCACCAGCGCGTTCGCCCTCCCGGAGCACCTTGCCGCCAAGGCCGAACCGGACCTGATCGCCAACGACGAGCGCCACTTCGCCGCCATCGCCACCACCCTCGAACAGACCATCGCCGACCTGTCCGACCGCCTCGACACCGAGCGTCAGACCACCGGGGGTAACATCCGCGAAGTGGTCGAGCGCGACCAGGAGGTCCGTCGCCTCTCCGCCCGACTGCGCACCCTGCGCCGCTTCAGCCTGGACCTGTGCCTGGGACACATCGTCCACGACAACGACCCCGAGCCCGTCTACATCGGCCGACTCGGCCTGACCGACAGCGACGGCAACCGCCTGCTGGTCGACTGGCGATCCCCCGCTGCCGAACCGTTCTTCGCCGCCACCCACGCCCACCCCATGGGGCTGACCAGCCGCCGCAGGTACCGCTGGAACCAAGGCCGCATCAGCGACTACTGGGACGAGGTCTTCACCGAGGACGGGTTCGAAGGCCACGCCGCCCTCGACGACCAGTCCGCCTTCATCGCCAGCCTGGGCGCCCACCGTTCCGACCGCATGCGCGACGTGCTCGGCACCATCCAGGCCGACCAAGACGCCATCATCCGCACGGGATCACGCGGAGCCCTCGTGGTCGACGGCGGCCCCGGCACCGGCAAGACCGTCGTGGCCCTGCACCGCACCGCCCACCTGCTCTACTCCGACCCGCGCCTGGGACACCGCCGCGGCGGCGTGCTCTTCATCGGCCCGCACCAGCCCTACCTGGCCTACGTCGCCGACGTCCTGCCCAGCCTCGGAGAGGAGGGCGTACAAACCTGCACCCTGCGCGACCTGGTCCCCGAGGGCGCCACAGCAGCGCCCGACACCGACCCGCACACCGCCCGCCTCAAAGCGTCGGCCCGCCCGGACCAGGTGATCGAGGCTGCCGTGCGCTTCTACGAGAAACCGCCCAAACAGGGCATGACCGTCGCCACACCCTGGTTCGACCTGCACCTGAGCGCCCAGGACTGGGCCGAGGCCTTCAGCTCCGTCGACGCAGGCACCCCCCACAACGAAGCCCGCGAACACCTCCTGGAGGAGCTGACCGCGATCCTGTCCGACCAGCACGACGATGAAGAGGTCTCAACCGAGATGCTCCACGCCGCACTGGCCCAGGACCGCGAGCTCCTGGAAACGCTCTACCGCTCCTGGCCGATCCTGGAGCCGACCGACCTGGTCGGTGACCTGTGGTCGGTGCCCGCCTACCTGCGCCTGTGCGCCCCCTGGCTCCACCCCGACGACATCCACCGGCTCCAACGTCACGACGCCCACGCCTGGACCGTCTCCGACCTGCCGTTCCTGGACGCCGCACGCCTGCGCCTGGGCGACCCGCACGCCTCCCGGCGCAAACGCCACTACAACGCCTCGGCCGCCGCCGAACGCGAGCGCATGTCCACCGTCATCGACAACCTCCTGGCCGCCGACGACGACGGCGAGGGCTTGGTGACGATGCTGCACCAAGAGGACCTGCGCGAGGACCTGGTCGACGAGGCCGCCCTGCCCACCGCCGAACGCGACCGCCTGGCCGGGACCTTCGCGCACATCGTCGTGGACGAGGCCCAGGAACTGACCGATGCCGAGTGGCAGATGCTCCTGCAGCGCTGCCCCTCCCGGAGCATGACCATCGTCGGGGACCGCGCACAGGCCCGGCACGGCTTCACCGAGTCCTGGCACGAGCGGCTCAAGCGGGTCGGGTTCGACCAGGTCGACCTGGCCTCCCTGAGCGTCAACTACCGCACCCCAGAAGAGGTCATGGCCGAGGCCGAGCCCGTCATCAGGGCCGCGCTGCCCGACGCCAACGTGCCCACCTCCATCCGCAGCGGCGGTGTGCCCGTCCTGCACCAATCCACCGGACAGCTCGACTCGATCCTGACGACCTGGCTGGCCGAGAACACCGAAGGCAGCGCCTGCGTCATCGGCGACCCGGCCTTCGAGGAGCGGCCGCGCGTGCGCTCGCTCACTCCGAGCCTGGCCAAGGGGCTCGAGTTCGACCTGGTCGTCCTCGTGGACCCGCAGGGGTTCGGCGAAGGCGTCGAGGGGGCCGTGGACCGCTACGTCGCGATGACCCGGGCCACGCAGCAGCTCGTCATCCTCAGCGGGAGCGGCCGTCGGTGAAGGCGCCGTCGGCGAACGGCATCGCGCGCCAGTGCTCGACCGCGGGTGTCAGGTAGTCCATCAGCTCGGGCAGTTGCGGTACCAGCGCCAGGGTGGTGACGGCGCGCAGCATCCCGACGCTGTTCACGAAGCGCAGGACACCGGCGTCCAGCTCCCGCAGGCCCGCCCGGCGGGCACCGCGGTTGTAGGCGGCCTCGTGCTCGGGGCCAAGGGCTGCCAGGTCCCACTCCACGGGGCCCAACGAGACCAGTTCGAAGTCGGAGTACAGGTCGCCGGCCACCCCGGAGAAGATGTTCGCGGGAGGGGAGTCGCCGTGGACGGGCTGCAGGCCGGTGCCGGGGAAGGCGGCCTCGAAGGCCGTACGTGAGCTCACCAGGGGTTCCAGGACCTGCCATTGACGGCGCGCACGGTCCACATCGGCTGCGGCGATGAGGTCGGGACGGTCGGCGAGCAGTACCAGGTCCTGGGACAGGCCACGGGGTTCGGCCGCGCCCAGGAACGACAGGCGGCCCGGGTAGGTGCGCATCGCGGCGTGCAGGTCGGCGGTGCTCTCGGCGTTGGCGACGTAGTCGGGCTCTGTGCCGTGGTCCTCCTCGACGAACTGCCAGAAGGTGATCGAGAACCCGTCGCGCTGGACGGGCTCGCGCGGAACGAGGGGGCTGGGTGCGATCACGGGGGTGCCCTGGTCGGCGAGCCAGCGCGTGACGTCCAGTTCCGCCTGCTGGCGCAGTGCCAGGGAACCCGGGTCCTGGGAGTGGGACAGGACCGTGGGGATGCGGGCCACGACCGGTGCGGGCGCCAGGTGGACCACGACCGAGAACAGGTCGTGGAGCACGGAGGCGTCGGTGACGGTGAGGCCGAGGTCGCGCCCTGCCCCCACGGCGGCGTCGAGCGCTGCGCGGGTGCGGGAATTGCGCTGTTGTGGTGTCAGGAAGTCGTTCACCGGTCGATCATGGCACGTCAGGCGGTATCGGACGGGGCGGCGTGTGTGCTGTGTCGCGGCCCTGACGGTGGTGGCCGGGGCGGTGCGCGCCGCCCCGGCCACCGGGTGAGGGTTGCGGTCACACCACGACGAAGTTGAAATCCCGCGTGGTCCTGCGCTTCAGCGGGATGTCGATCTTGATTCGCCGGGCGACTTCACTGCGGCTGATCCCCAGCCCATGGGCGATGAGCTGTTCGGGGCGCACCGGCACGGGTGCGTCGAAGGACACGCTGACCGGCAGGGGCCACGGGTCCTCGGGAACCGGGGGTGCGTGGAGTTGCCAGCACCCGTCCCAGTCGAGCGCGAACCGGTTGCGGCGGGACAGCACGGGGTTGAGGAGGGTGTCGGCGATCAGGTCGGGGGCGTTGGCGGTGTAGTCGGCCAGGAGCTGGGCTGGCAGGGAGCGCACGGGGACTCGGTGGTGGACGGTGAGCTTGCTGGTCCGGTCACAGCCAACGCAGTTGACCAGGAGCCAGACGTCGAGAAGCTTGCCGTTGGCGTTGACGCGGAACCTGCCGTCGCCGGTGGTGGCGTGCCCGCAAGGGCAGTCCACGCAGGGGAAAGCGAGCAGGGGCAGACGGGTGCGTCGCACGGCCCAGGGCAGCACGAAAGAAAGCGCAGACATAATCTCTCTGAAGATCTGACGCAGAGCACGGGGAAGAGAGCCGACGGCGACGTCGGCTGACCGATGCGTAGGAAAGTCAGATCTACAGAGCGGGGGGCGTCATGTGCGCGCGTGATCCTCTCGTGGGGTGCGGAGTCAATCTAGAACTCCGCGCCCCGGGGGCGCCACTCATTTTTCACGCGCCGCTTCGGCGTCAGCTCGGGGTGAGGACGCAGAATTCGTTGCCTTCGGGGTCGGCCAGGACCGTCCAGGGCACGTCGCCCTGGCCGATGTCGACAGGGGTGGCACCGAGGGTGCGCAGTCGGGCCACTTCCGCCGCTGGGTCGCCGCCGGGGTAGGGCCGCAGGTCCAGGTGGAGGCGGTTCTTCGCGGTCTTCGCCTCGGGGGTTCGGACGAACTCCAGGTAGGGGCCGACGCCTGCGGAAGAGCGCAGCACCGCGTGGTCGTCGGTCACCTCGTGCAGGGTCCAGTCCATCGCCTGGTCCCAGAACCGGGCCATGGCCCGCGGGTCGCTGCAGTCGACCACCGCGGCGGCCATGGGCCCGGTGTCGATGTAGGCGGGGCGGGGCTCCAGCACGCAGAATTCGTTGCCTTCGGGGTCGGCCAGGACCGTCCAGGGCACGTCGCCCTGGCCGATGTCGACGGGAACGGCGCCCAGATCCTTCAGGCGCGCGACCAACTCGGCCTGGTGGGCCGCGGAGGTGGTGGCCAGGTCGAGGTGTACACGGTTCTTGACCGTCTTGGCTTCGGGGACGGCAACGATGTCCACGCAGAGTGCGGTCGGGTCCGGGTAGTCGAAGTTCTCGGGTTCCAGGTTGGTCACGCTTGGGCCCTCGCTGTGGGTACTCCAGCCGAGCACCTGTGCCCAGAACCGTCCGAGCGCGGAGTCGTCCAGGGCGCTCATGTGGATTTGCACCAGTCGAGTCGTCATGGCGGAAACCCTATGCCTGTTGGCCTCCCGGGCCTACGGCTTTTCCGTGTCGGCACATCCTTCCTAGATAACGTTTGGTTTGTAACGTTACTGGAAAACGTTAATCATTCTATGCAACGAAACGAATCCCGCGAGGGGCGGAAACCCTGACTTCCGATAAGTCAACCTTCTAGGAAGCCAGACCCTCAGGGGTGCCTGAAGCCCCTCCGCCGCCGCCACAGAGCCCGCCAACGTTATTGCGCCCGCTCGTCGGCCCCCGAAAACGAGACGGATACACCCACTGCTGTATGGTCCAGCGGTCGGATCTGAAGGGATTCCGCCCGGTCAGACACCGCACTGACAAACGCGCCCTGTGCGCGGGCGCCGGTAGCGTGCTTGCGCCCACGGGTACGTCTTCCCACCCCGGCACCGGAGGAGGCACGGCCATGGGTTCGGTCCACACGCGCACCCCGCTACGACGGGCTACGTCCCTGGCCCTGCTGACCGCATGCGCCGGCGGCATGGACCTGCTCTCCATCGCGGTCCTGGGCGGGGTCTTCAGCGGCATCATCACTGGCAACCTGGTGCACGCTGGCCAGAACCTGGGCTCGGGCCACTGGCTCGTGGCGGCCACAGCCCTGGCGGCCGTGGCCGCCTTCGGAGCGGGGGTGTGGGTGTGGGCCCGCCTCCTGGGGCCAGCCGACCGGGTCAACCCCCGCCGCGAGAGCGCCCTGTTGGCCACCGAGGTGGCACTGCTCACCGTCTTCACCACCGCCTGGATCCTGCTCGCGGGCGCACCGCCCCACCACACGGCGGCCACGGCCCTGCTGGTTCTGGCCGCTTTCTGCATGGGCGCCCAGAGCGCCTGGGCCCGCACCACGGGCACCTCCACCACCTACCTGACCGGAACCCTGACCGCAGCCTTGGCCGGGTGGGCGACCGGGGATCCCTTGCGCGCCCACCGGGCGGCCATCACCCGGTTGAGTACCTTGTTCGTCGGCGCGCTGGCCACCATGCTCGTGTTGCTCACCTGGCCCTGGGCCGCCGCCCTGCCGCCCCTGGGGTGTGCGCTCACCGCCCTGGCCCTGTGGCGGTCCCCGTGACGGAGCCCCAGCCCCGTGCCCGTGCCTGCTCGCGGGCCGAAAAGCAGCGGCGGCCCCGCATCGGTCCGTGCCATCATCGCCACCCATGGAACCGACCGACACCGCCCGCGCGCTCGCTGCCCGCCACGGGCTCTCACCCGAACACGTGCACCCGCTGCCCCAAGGCGTAGCCAACCACGTGTTGGCCTTGGGCCCAGGCCTGGTCCTGCGCATCCCCCGCTCCCCCGGCTTCGCCGAGGATCTGCGCAAGGAAGCGGCGCTGATCCCCCTCGCCCACCGTGCCGGGGTGCGCACCCCCGCCCTGGTCGACTTCGCCGATCCTCACGGCGGTCTGCCTTACCTGCTGTTGGAGCGCCTGCCCGGCACCGATCTGGCCGACCACGAACCTCCGCCTCGGACCCTGGTGGAGCTGGGCCGACAGCTGGCCCGCGTGCACCGCATCCCCACCGCGGGACTGCCCGAACTCCCCCTGGACCACGGTGTCAGCGACACCGCGCCCCTGCTGGAGCGTTTGCACCACCAGGGCCGCATCGACGCCGGGTCCGCCGACTGGCTGCGGTCCTGGTGCGAACACCTGGCCGCCCGCGTCCCCGCGACCGTCACCCCCACGCTGGTGCACGGCGACGTGGCCCCGCAGAACCTCGTGGTCACCGCCACCGGTGACCTGGGCGGGATCGTGGACTGGGGTGACGCCGCTCTGGCCGATGCGGCCACCGACTTCGCCAAGCTCCCGCCGCACTGGCTGCCCCCGGTCCTGGAGGGCTACCGCAGCGAACGCGGCGAGTCGGCCGCTCATCCGTGGGAGGCCCGCATCCTGTGGCACCACCTGACCTGGGCGCTGGGCAGGTTGGCCGACCCCTCACCCCAGCCCGGTCTGCGCCACTGGACCGCTCCGCCCGCCAGTCGGCTGCTCGGTCTGCTGCGCCTGTTCTCCTCGCGCCCGCCCGCCCCGTGGCCCGACTTGGCGCCGCCCGCCTCTCCCGGCCGGTGAGCGCCGGGGGTCAGTGGGCCGGGTGACCGTAGCGGTCCAGTAGCGCGCGGGAGTGGTCCAGGATCCCGTGTGCGTCGGTGCGTACCGGGCCCGCTCCGTCGCGCAGGAAGGCGTCGGCGCGTTCGGTGAGCTGCTGGTCGAGCCACCGGCCCGCCGGGCCCGGATCGACCAGGGCCTGGTCCAGCCCCTGCCCCCACAACTGCCACCGGGACCGGTAGTAGCCGCCCACCAGCCCCGACCAGAGCCTTCCGGCGTAGTCGTGCAGGAAAGGGCTGTCGGGGGTGTCCCACACCGTGATGATGCGCCGGGCGTTGTCGGCCAGCACGTGGTGTTCTTCGGTGCTGGTGGCCCAGGAGGTCGCCTTGTGCTCCCAGTTCTGGAAGCGGTACTCGGGTCGGGTGGCCAGCAGGGCGTCCAGGTCCTCGAACAGGCCCAGGAAGTACTCGAGCGACTGGGGGCGGTGGGCGCCTTCGCTCACGGCCTCCTGCACCAATGTCAGGTAGGAGTGGTCGGCCACCCGGGCCATCACGGCCATGGCCACGTCGGCCAGGTCGCGGCCCAGCGGCCCCTGGACGAGTTCGGGGCGGCGCTCGCCCGCACTGACCAGGTCCTGCCAGGCCCGCACCAGGACCGGCCAGTCGTACCAGACCAGCGCGCTGGCCTCGGTGCGCAGCCGCTCGGTTTCGGCCAGGTCGCGGTAGTGGGGCTTGGTGGTGATGATGCCGTTGAACTGTTCGGGGAAGATCCGCACCCCCGAGGCGCCGTAGATCGTGGCCAGCAGTCCCCGCCACCCGCGCAGGAGGGCCGGGTCCGCGCCGGGTCCGTAGCGTTGGGCTACGAACGCGGGCAGCCAGTCGCCTGCGACGTCCTCCACCCGGTTCCAGGCCTGGTCGGCCACCAGCTCGAAGAAGGCGGGGTTGTTTCCGGTGGCCTCCATGGCCAGGCCCAGGCCCACCGGCGGGGCTTCGGTGTCCTTGGCCTTGTTGATCGCCTCGGTGGTGCCCTGCAGGTCGCCGAGGGGGTCGGTTCTGCCGCCGAAGTTCAACAGCGCGCACCACACCCAGGGTGTGCCGCCGAAGGAGTCGAAGCGGCTCCACTGCGGGTCGTGTTCGGCCCACAGGTCCAACACGAGCAGGCGCTGGTCCTCGATGGCGCCCAGGAACGCGGTGACGCGCTCGGTGGTCCAGAAGTGGCTCTGGTAGGAGAAGGGCCAGGCCTGCATGACCCACACGGCTTCGGGGTCGGTGCGCCTCAGCCCGTCCAGGGTCGCTTGGGCCACCGCGCCGGGAAAGGCGGGGTCGGCCTCGACCGGCGGCATCTCGATGAAGGGGTCGATCGCGTACAGGTGGTCGGTGCCCAGCAGGTCCTGTTGGGCGGCGGTGATCTGGGCGCCCACGTGGGCGTAGAGCGCGTCGTGGGGGTCCAGGACGTGGGTGGTGAACCCCTGCCAGGGGCGCGGAGTGACCTGGTCGGGGGCCAGCACGCGGGGCACGTGGCCGGTGAATCCGGGCAGCACGGGCCGCATCCCGAAGGAGCGCTGCCGGTCCAGGACGCGGCGGGCCAGTTCCAGGTGGCCCTCGATCCAGGCCTGGGGAAGGGGGCCGACGAAGGAGTCCAGGTTGCCCATGTACTGCCAGGGCAGGTAGCCGGGCCCGCCCAGGAAGGTGCGGATCACGTCGTCGTCCAGGCCCAGGCCGGTGTAGGCCCGGTGCAGGACCGCTTCGTGGCCCAGGATCGTCAGCGGCATGGTGACGCCGTGCAGCGCCATCCAGTCGCACTCGCGTTCCCAGTCGTCCCAGTCCCAGTAGGGCGCCGTGTAGCCCTGGGTGCAGAAGTTGAGGTAGTAGCTCTGGTCGACCTCGGCGGTGCGGTGGGTGGTGGGTGCGTCGGCAAAGGCGGTCACCGGCAGGGGCAGGCGGGTGTCCCAGGCCACCATCACCCCGCAGGCCCGGCGCAGGTAGGTGTGCAGTCCCACGGCCGCGGCCACCCCGTCGGTGGCTCCGAGGGTGAGCACGCCCTGGTCGGCCCGGTACTCGAAGGATCTCCTATCGTGGGAGAGCTGGCTCAGGCGCAGTGGCGGGTGCGTGCGCCCCAGGATTCTGCGGGCCAGGCCGCGCACCGTGGCCCCCCAGTCGGGTTCGCCTCGGGTCCGTGCCGCCATCGGGTCTCCCCTGCTTGCCTGGGCGCCAATTAGTTCCGTACAGTACATAACTAATTTGGTTTCGGGCAAGACCCGCACGAGCACAGAGGAGGGCGCGTGAGCGCACCGGTCGCCGCCGACACACGGCTCATGCGCGAGATCAACGCGACCGCGGTCCTGACCCAACTTCGCCAGGTCGACCACACCAGCGTGCCCGCCCTGGCCAAGGCCACCGGACTGTCCCGCCAGGCCATCACCCGCTCCCTGACCACCCTGGAGGAGACCGGTCTGGTCCAACTCCTCGAACCCGCACGCACCAGCGGCCGGTCAGGTCGTCCCGCCCAACGCGTGCGCTTCCGCGCCGAGGCCGGCCACATCCTGGGCCTGTCGGTCACCCCCACCGAGGTCAGAGTCGCCCTGGCCGACCTGGCCGGCACCACCCTGGCCACCACCGCCACCCCCCTGACCGCACCCCACACACCCCTGATCACCCAGGCCCTGACCACCACCGTGCACCAAGCCCTGCGCGAGGCGGACTCGGCACCCGACCGCATCTGGCACGCCGCCATCGGCGCACCCGGCATCGTCGACCCCCACACCCAGCACGTGCAGTTCACCGCCAGCATGCCCGACATCACCGGCGACGTCCTGGTCACAACCCTGGGCGATCTCCTGCCCTGCGACATCTACCTCGACAACGACGTCAAACTCGCCACCGAAGGCGAACGCTGGCGCGGCAGCCCCCACCACGAAGAGTCCATGGTCCTCATCCACTGGGGAGAGCGTGTGGGCGCCGGGGTGGTGGTCGGCGGCCAACTCCACCGAGGCGCCTCCAACGACGCCGGAGACCTGGGCTTCCTCGACCTGTTCGCCGAAGAACCCACCGACCACCCGCCCACCGACCCACCCCAACTGGGGCGTTTCGAAGCCTGGGTGGGCTCGGCCGAACTGCACCGCCTCACCCGCCAAGCCGCCCACCGCCAGGGCGAGCACGACCTGCACCAACGCCTGGGCCACACCCCCGACCTGACCGCACTGGCCCAGGCCGTCCACGACCGCGCCCCCGCGGCGCTGGAAGGCCTCCAGGAGATCACCCGCCGGTTCGCCCACGGCATCGGTGCCATTCGCGCACTCCTGGACCCCCAGGTCGTGGTCATCGGCGGCCCGATGTCCCGGTGCGGCCCCGCCCTGCTGGAGGCCCTGGAAGGCCACCTGGAGCACCAACGCCTGACCCCGCCCGCGTTGGAGTTGGCCCGCCTGGGTGAGGACGCCATCGTCCAAGGCGCACTCCACCACTGCCTGAGTGCGGTGGAAGCCACCCGGTTGCGGATCCCGCCGACCCGCGCCTGAAGGCCTACGCCCCCAACCGCACCGGCCCGCGAGCGTTACAGGCCGATGCCCTGGCCGGCCAGGGCATCGGCGCGCGTACTCCGCGAACTCGCCGGCCCGCGGGTGCCAGGAGTCGGTGGGAAGCACCACGGAGACGGTGACCGGCTTGTCGGCGCCGTCGGCGACGAATCCTCCCGACACCTCGCCCAGGGCGCCGCCGAGGACCCGCGCCGAAGACGTGCGGCCACTTACACCTGGGCGTATCCGCCGTCGGCGTGGAACTCGGCACCGTTGATGTAGCTCGACGCGTCTGAGGCGAGGAACGTCGTCAGGGCGGCGATCTCCTCGGGCTCGGCGAGCCGACCGAGGGGAACGTCGGCTTCGGCCTGGGCGAGCATTTCGGGTGGGACAAGCTCCAACATACCCGCGGTGCGTGTACCACCAGGGGATACGACGTTGACACGGAAGCCATGTGCGCGCGCGCTGAGGGCCCAACCGCGAGCGAGGGTGCGAACCGCGGCTTTTGAGGCCGCGTAGATCTCAAGTCCCTGGTTGGGCCGGGTCGAGGCGGTCGAGCCTGTCAGGACCACCGAAGCGTTCTTGCTGAGCAGCGGTAGCGCCTGCTGGAACGTGAACACCGTTCCCTTGAAATTGGTGGCGAATACCGAGTCGATCAGCTCCTCGGTCACCTCGCCGAACGGAGCCGCAGTGCCCACGCCAGCGTTGGCGACCAACACGTCGATACGTCCGGCCTGGTCCCGCACGGTGCTGTAGAACGCGTCGAGTTCGGAGGACACCGAAACGTCACAGATGACGCCTGTGACGCGGTCGCCGAGCTCGGCGACCGCGGCGTCGAGCACGTGCTTGCGGCGACCGGTGATGAACACCGTGGCGCCCGCGTCGCGGAATGCGCGAGCGGTCGCAAACCCGATGCCCGTGCCCGCCCCGGTAACGACCGCGACCTTACCTTCCAAGACGGCCATGCCGCCCTCCTCTTAATTATGGACTGATACGTCAAGAATCATAGCCGTCTTATGGACCGGTCGGTCCAATTTGGATCGTCCAAGTATCCCGGCTCCGCACTCGGGCTCACCCCGTCTCCGGCAGCGGCATCCCGAAGCTACCGGTCACCGATCGGGCCGACCGGCAACCGGCAGCACACAGGGGGTCTGCAGCCCGACCGTGTTCCCCTGGAAGCAGCGGCGCGCAGCTTGAGGGCGCGCCGCAGGGCGCCAGGCCGACCGCGGACTGCGACGGTAGGGCGCGGCCGGTGGCTACTGCACGGGTGTGGGCAGCAGTCGTGCCAGAGTGGAGTGAGCAACCGTGGTCAGCGCGCCGATATCCATGCCGGTGCGCCCAAGGGAGATGAGACCGAGCTGCGCGACAAGGGCCGCACGGGCGGTCTCGGAAGGATCGGCACCGGGATCGAGGTCGCCTTCGCTCCGGGCGCGCTCCAGCGCCGCGGTGAGGACGACGGTGATCTCCTCGTAGCTGCGGCGGACCTCAGCAGCGACATCCGGGGTGCTAGCGGCAAGCTCGGCGTTGCTGTTGGCTAGCAGGCAGCCCCGGCGAGCAACCGCCCCGGTCGGGTCACCGGTCAGGCCGAGGACGAACTCGCGCACCACGTCGACCCCCTTCGCCGCACAAGCCAGACGCTCGCGCAGTGCCAGCAGGTTCGCGTCGTCGTACTCCCGCAGCACCCGAAGAAACAAGCTCCGCTTATCCCCGAACGCCCCGTAGAGGCTGCCCTTGCCCAGCCCGCTCACGCGCAGCAGGTCGTCCATCGACGTCGCCGCGTACCCCTTGTCCCAGAACTCGTCGCGGACAGCGAGAAGCACGCGCTTTTCGTCGAACTCACGAGGTCGCGCCATCCGCCCAGCCTACTGGTTCTGGACTATGCGGACCACAGCGCGGCTCCGCCTCGGCGAACGCCCCTCCATCGAGGGCGCCCCCACCGTGGCCAGGCCCACGTCCCCTGACCGCCAAGGCCGCATACGCTGCTCACACGTAAGCCAGGACCCGCCCCAAGTGGTGCTCGGCGATCTGCAGCATCACCTCGCGGTCCGGGAAATCACCGTCCAACAACCGCAGCGGGCCCGCCACCAGCGACAGGTGCTGGCCCAGCAGGTACAGATCCGTGCGGGCCTGGTCCAGGCCCGCAACGGCCAAACGCCCATACAGCCCGCCGAAGCGCAGGCGCAGGAACGCGTGCTCCCACTCGGCGTCGAAGTACATCAGCCCCTCGATGTCGATGAGCACCGGGGTCCCGCCCTGTCCCACCAGGACGTGGTCGGGGCCCAGCTCACCGTGGACCAGCCCGTGCCCGGAACGCGGCCGGACCCGCCGCGCCAGTTCGTGCAACCGCTCGACCACACGGTCCGCGGCCCGAGCCAGCTCCACCCGCCGCTGGGCCCCCTCGGCCACGTCGTTCAGCGCCCGCTCCAGCACCAGGTCCTGACACGTACGGTCCCGCACCAGGGGCCGCGACACCTTGCCCAGCCCCGTCTCGGCCCGGGTGGCCATAGCACCCAGCGCCGCACCCAACTTCTCCAGCACACCGTCCACCCACACCGGGGCACTGTGGGCGATGTGCTCCTCCAACGTGGGACCGCGCACGTCCTCCACGATCGCCACGTCGGCGTCCAACTCCCGCCGCTCACGGTCGACCAGGTGCACCCGCGGGGTGCGCACCCCCACCTGCGCCAACGACGCGGCGGCGCCCACGAACAGCTCCAGGCCGTCGGCGTCGGCGAAGGGGTCCTGCTCTTCGCGGCCCCCGGTACGGGGGCGTTCGGGCCAGAAGTTCTCCGCCGCGGCCCACACGTAGGCGACCACGGCGGGCCCCTCGTTCAGGTGCAACCGGTAGACGCCCTTCTTGGTGCCTCCGGGCAACCGCTCCACTCCCCTTACGCGCACGTGCGGGCCCAGGGCGCGGCGCGCCAAGCTCTCCAACGGTCGGATCTGGGCGAACTCACGCGGCACGGTCACCGGGGCTCCAAAAGGTGGAAGAGGCGGTGGGCTGGGCCAGCCTAAGCCCGGACGGCCCCGGCCTCATGGGCCGACGGCCACCGCCACCCACACCGGGACGGGACGGGACCTGCCCGAACCGCCGGGCACGGCCGCGATCACACCAGCGCCCCGTGCTGTTAGCGTCAGAGGCCCGACCCTGCCCCGCCACTGCCACCCCCTCCGGGAGACGGCGATGCCCCGACCAGGACCACCGGCCACCCCACCCCTGATCCGTTCGCTGGCCCTGGTCCTGGGCCCGGCACTGCTGACCGTGACGGCCCTGATCCACCCCACCGGCACCGACCTGGTCCACATGGCCACCCACCAACCACAGCTGTGGTTGACCGTGCACGTCATCCAACTGCCCTTGTTCGGCCTGGTGGCGGTGTCCCTGTTCCTGTTGTCCCGCTCCGGGAGCGGGTGGGCGCGCGCCGTCAACCTGGTGGGGCTGTGGCTGTTCGTGGTCTTCTACACGGCGATGGACACCCTGGCAGGGATCGCCAGCGGCCTGCTGGCCCTGCACTCCCAAGACCTACCTGCCGACGAACGCCGGGCGGTCCTGGACCAGATCAGCGCCTTCAGCGCCGACTTCTCCGCCCCACTGGCCAACGCGGGCTGGGCGGCCTTCACCCTGACCCTGCTGGGCGGTCTGGGGTGGGTGGCCGCCACCCTGGGCGCCGCCGTGTGCCTGTGGCGCTCCCCCGTCCACAACGGGGCGGCGGTCCTGGTGGCGCTGAGCGCGATCTACTTCGTGCACGACGCCCCCACCGCACCTGCGGCGATGGCGCTGCTCACCGCGGGGGCCGTGTGGGCGGCACTGTCCCCACACGACCCCACCAACCCCGGCCCCGCCGGGCCACCCTCCGGCCAGACCGGGACCTGAGCAAGGACCCTCAGGCGGAAACGGACCCGGCCTCGGAGACGGCCCGCTCGGCCTCGGTGAAGACCAGGTCGGCGTTGATCGCCGCCCCGGCCCGACCACCCGCGGCAGCCGACCCCACCACCTGCTCCGACACCGAGGCGATGTTGCCCGCCACCCACACCCCGGGCACCCCCGTGGCGCCCATGGGCCCCGACTCCACATAAGTGCCCATCACGTGCTCACCCATCCTCTGCTCGACCACCTCAAGCCCCAGGCCCACCAGCAGATCCGCGCGCGCACGCATGAACGTGGGCACCACCACCGCACGCACCGCCACCACCGACCCAACGGCGGTGCGCACCCCGCTCACCCCAAAATCGTCGGACTCCACCGCCACCACCGGCTCGTCCACCACGGTGATCCCTCGCGCGGCCAGCTTGGCCCGGTCCTGGGCGCCCACGTCCTGTCCGGGGTGGGCGAACACCGTCACCTGCTCGGTCCACTGCCGCCACATCAGGCCCGCGTGCACGGCCACGGGACCACTGGCCAGCACCCCCACGCTCTGGTCGCGCACCTCCCACCCGTGGCAGTAGGGGCAGTGCAACACCCCGCTGCCCCAGTGCTCGGCCAGCCCGGGAACGTCGGGCAACTCGTCGACCAGCCCGGTGGTGACCAGCAACCGCTGGGCCGCCACCACCGCACCGTTCTCACACTCGATCCGAAAACCCTCCCCAGCCCCTGCGGGGGCGCGCTCGACGGCCACCACGCGGCCGTGCTCGACCACACCCCCGTAGGACTCGACCTCCGCACGCCCCCGCGCCACCAGTTCCGTCGGCGCAATGCCCTCGTTGCCCAGGCAGGCGTGTACTCCTTGGGCGGGGGCGTTGCGCGGCTGGCCCGCGTCGAAGACCAGCACCGAACGCCGCGCCCGGGCCAGGGTCAGCGCCCCGCTCAACCCGGCGGCGCCGCCGCCGACGACCACGACCTCGAATGCGCGTGTGGGCTCGTTCATGGGTGTCCTCCCTTGTTCGTGCCCCCATCCTGCGCACCACCCCACCAACTGACAATCAATGTTGCCAATCCAGCAAAACCCGCGCCGGAGCAGCACCCCCACCCTCCTCTACCGTCGGCACCCGCCCCAGCCCAGCACCGGCCGCTAGGCTCCCCAACCATGAACCACCTGTTCAACACCGACACCGTCTGGCTCAACACCGCCCAATACGGCATCCCACCCACCACCGCCCACCAGGCCCTGACCGACGCCCTCCACAGCTGGCACCACGCCACCGGCGACCCCCGCCACTGGTTCGAAGCCGTCGAAGCCACCCGCACCCGCTTCGCCCACCTGCTCAACGCCCCCACAGACGACATCACCCTGGGCGCCACCACCGCCCAGATCATCGGCACCATCGCCGCCTCCCTCCCCCACGGCGCCCACATCCTGGTCCCCGAAGGCGAATACACCTCCGCCACCTTCCCCTTCCACGCCCAAACCGACCGCGACATCACCGTGCACACCGCACCCCTGCACGCCCTGGCCGACCACATCACCCCCACCACCCACCTCGTGGCCTTCAGCCCGGTACAGTCCGCCAACGGCGCCCTGGCCCCCACCGACCAGATCCTGACCGCCGCCCGCACCCACCACACCCTCGTCGTGGCCGACGCCACCCAAGCCGCGGGCTGGCACCCCCTGGACGCCACCCGCTTCGACGCCCTGGTCTGCTCGGCCTACAAATGGCTCATGGCACCCCGCGGCCTGGCCCTGGCCTACCTCGCCCCCACCCTGCGCACCCACCTGCGCCCCACCAACGCCGGACCCATGGCCGACGCCACACCCGCCACCGCCTTCTACCGCGACCACTTCCAGGCCGCACCCACCGCCCGCGCCTTCGACCTGTCACCCAACTGGTTCGCCGCCGTGGCCGCCGCACCCTCCCTACAGGTACTCCTGGACCAAGGTGTGGAACACATCCACACCCACAACACCCGCCTGGCCGACCGCCTGCGCGCCCACCTGGACCAGCCCCCGGCCCACTCGGCCATCACCACCGTGGACACCCCCGGCGCCCTCGACAAGCTGCACCAAGCAGGCATCACGGCCACCGAACGCGGCGGCCGCACCCGCCTGGCCTTCCACCTGTACAACACCGAAGCCGACGCCGACCTGGCCGCCAAGGCCCTCACCGGATGACCCCCGCAGCCCCTCCACAGGGCAACCCTGGGCCCAGCACACACCAGCGGGGGCTGGTGTGCCCCGAACACGCCAACCCCCGCGGCCCCGGGCGGAACCAGTCCCCCGCTGTCAGGGAATGATCCCCTCACTCTCGGGGCGCACGTTGCCCAGCACCCGCTTGACGGCGATCTCGATCACCACCCGGTCCGGGTTGGGGCGCGGCTGCCGGTACCGCTCGGCATAGCGGCGCACCGCCTCGGCCACCGCACCCTCCTCGTGGGAAACCGAAGCCTCACCCTCCAGGGTCGACCACCGCCCCCGGTCCACCTGGCACACCGACACCCGCGTACCCGGGCGCGCACCCAGGTTGCGTGCCTTGAAACTGGAGGCGAAGGTGATCACCCGCGCCAGATGCCGCTCAGGGTCATAGGTCACCCCCACCGGAACCTGGTGGATGCTGCCGTCCGGACGCGGCGAAGCCAACGTACACAGGTGGTACTCACCCCAAAACGCCAGAAAGGGGTCTCGGGGCCCGGGCCCTTCGGTCGACGAACCGGGCTCCGGGGGAACTGTCTGGTCGGGCACAGGGACTCTTCTCCATGATCAGCGGGCATGCCAGAACACCAGCTTCCCAGCCCCCTCCGCCGAAGCTATTTCGACCAAGGCAGAAACGGGGCGAATCGAGACCAATCGCCCCGCTTTTCGACGCCGCCGCGCTCACGCACCGCCTACGCCACGTGGGTGACCGGGTTGAGCTGCACCACCACCTCCAGCCACCGGGGCAGGGTCTGCGCGAGCACGAACACGCTGCTCAGGAAGATCAGCGAGAACAGCAGCGACGTCACGCAGGGGCGCCGAGCGGCGGGCGCTCGAGCACGCGTGGCTTGTACTCGACCAGCTGGATGCGGCCGTCGAAGGTCCGGTGCTCGATCATCTCCAGAGCGACGTCCGGGTAGCCGTCGTAGATGCGTTCTGCGCCCGTGGCCCCGGTGATCACCGGGAACATCACGACTCGGAAGCGGTCGACGAGTCCAGCCCGTAGCAGGGACCGGCACAGGCTGAGGCTTCCGATCGTGCTGAGGAGCCCCGAGCCACCCGACTTCATGGCGCGGACCGTCTCGACGGCGTCGTCGCGGACGAGCGTGGAGTTGGCCCACGTCAGAGGCTCCTCGAGCGAGGAGGAGAACACCACCTTGGACGCTTGAGTGAGCTCGTCGACAGACGCCTCCTCTTCGGGCCTGAATTCGTCTTGGCCAGGGGGGACCTCGCCGGCGGCAAAGCCGGACATCAGGCGGTAGGTGTTCGCTCCCATGAGGTGGGTGACCTCGGGCTGCTCGCCGAGCCAAGCGAGGTACTCCGGACCCTCGAGGCCCCAGAACCCGGGCCACCCCTCTCCCGATGCGTTGCCGTCGAGGGAGGTGATGAAGTCAACGAGAAGCTCTGACATGGCGGTGTCCTTTCCTCGGGTGTCACTTACTGAGACCGGCCGCGGGCCATGAACTCATCGGGTCCGTTCGGTTGTTTCGATGAATTCTCCTCAACTTGCCCTTGGTGGCCCCGAGGCGTTGACGGACAGGACGACAGCGGTCGACCTGCACACACCACTCGACCTACCGGTAGGTAGAGAAAAAATCGGAACCACGGCCACTCACCCCACACCTCAGGCCCCCGCACACCCAGCCCGCCACCCCCACCACAGGCAGACCGGGCTCACAAGCGCGGCTCGGCCACCCGCGAGACCAGATCCACCCACCCCCGGTACCCCGACGGCGAACCGCAGTACACCCGACCCCGCGGATTCAACCGCCCGTCCCGCCAAAACCACTCCGCCAACGCCTCCTCCGCACCCCCATCCCCCGCATCCGCGCCCACCACCAACCCCGCCACCTCATCGGTCAACTCGTTCTCACCCCACCGACCCATCGCACCCCACTGGTCCCACAACAACGTCTCCACACCCAGCCGATGCGCCACCTCCAACCACACGTAGTCACGCACCAACCACCCACCCCGCAGCATCGGCAACTCCGGAGCCACCCCGAAATCGGACCCGTCCACCTCACCGGAACGCACCGCCAACCACACCGCCGACGCCCCCGAGAACGCCACCTGACCCACCGCACCCTCATGCGACAGATCCAACACGTCCACACCCCACCCACCAGCCGGATCCAACTGGGTGTCCACCCACACCCACCGCCGCCCGTCCCAGTACTCCACCACCACGTGATCAGTACCAAAACCCGCGTTCAGATACGACGCGAACCCCACCCGCGTCCGTGCCGCCACCCCGTGCTCACGCAACGCCGCCACCGTCACCAACGCAAAATCCCGACAACACCCCACCAGCGGCACCGACCGCCCCACCGACCAAGCCCGCCCGCCGCGCACCGCGTCGGTGGCCAACATCGCCTCCACCCACCGAAGGTCGATCTCCTCCCACCGCTCACCCACACCCACCCGGCCCCCGTACACGTAATGCGTCAACACCCCACGCAACCGCGCACCGATCCCCGCCACATCCCCCGGCAGGGCCGCCAACACCTCCCGATAGGCACCCGGGTCGGTAAAGGGCGTGTGCGCACGCCACCGCTCCACACCCACACCGTCAACCGGCCCGTCACCGCTCATCCCGCCACCTCCACCGGCCGCGCCACCCACGCAAACGTCTCCCGCTCACCCACCCGCTCGAAGGGACGCAGATACACCTCCCGAAACACCTCCACCGGCCGCAACCCCCGCTCCCCCACACCCCGCTCCACAGCCGCATACGCCCCCATAATCCGCGGATAGAAACAATCCCGCCGCTCCACCGCGGCCACCAACCACACCCCACCCGGCTCCCACCGCAACGACACCCGCCCCTCCGGCCACGCCACCCCCGCATACGGCACCGCCACCTCGATCAACGCCGCCCCATCCGGCGACGGCGTCCCGTGAAACAGCACCCACGTGGCCTCACCGGCCCGCGCACCCTGCCGCGCCAACACCCGCCGCACCCCAGCGGCCAACCCCAGGTAGGTCTCCACCAGGTCCTGCACACCCACATACGCCCGCGCGCACGCCACCCTCTCCCCGGGCACCGACTCCACCGACGTCTGCCAGGCCGGACCACCCCCACCAAGGTCACCCGAACCGCCGGGGCCCTGCAGACCCTGCTCGCCGCCCACCAGAGCACACACCCCTTCCACCATGGCTTCTCGCGAACGCTCCACCTCCCGGCGCACCCGCCACCAGGCCCGCACCAACCCCACGGCCTCCTCGGGCGGGGCGGCCACCACCTCGGCCACCGTCGACAACGGCATGTCCATCCGCCGCAGCGCACGCACCCGCACCGCCACCTCCAACTGCTCGGGCAGGTAGCGCCGGTACCCGTTGTCGGGATCCACCCGGTGCGGCACCAACAACCCCGACCGCTCATACAGCCGCAACGCCTTGGGCGACAGACCACTGCGCCGAGAGAACTCGCCCCGCGAGAGCCCCGACCTCTCCTGTGCCTCGTCCATGGCCCCGAGTCTGGCCCCTGCCCCAAGGGCACGGTCAAGGCACCCAACCGTTTCCCGCACTCACCGCCACACCCCCGGGCGCCGCCCACATAGGGAGTGGGAACGCCAAGCACCCGCCGATAGCATCGGGGGCCAACCCGACCGGCCCCGGGCCCCGCACCAAGGCCGCGCCAGCACGGCGCCCGAACGGATGGCGGGCCAGTTCCGGATCGACGCCCCAGCACCGCCGCGGCCCCGCACCAGGGCCGCCCCATCACCCTGCCCACCACACGCCGAACAGGAGCCCCCACCATGTACCCCGCCAACACCCCCCACACCAGCGGCTACCTGCCCCGCCCCGACGGCCACCGCCTGTTCTGGCAAGAATGCGGAAACCCCCACGGCACCCCCGTCCTGGCCGTCCACGGCGGCCCCGGCTCCGGATCCCACCCCCAGTGGTCACGCTTCACCGACCCCGACCACTACCGCATGATCCTGCTCGACCAACGCGGCACCGGCCACAGCACCCCCAACGCCGGTGAACACACCACCGACCTGTCCACCAACACCACCCCCCACCTCATCGACGACTTCGAAGCCCTACGCACCCACCTGGGCATCGACCGCTGGCACGTCCTCGGGGCCTCCTGGGGCTCCTGCCTGGGCCTGGCCTACGCCCAAGCCCACCCCGACCACGTCATCTCCCTGGTGCTGTTCGCCGTCACCGCCGGCACTCGCCGCGAGATCACCTGGATCACCCACGACATGCGCCGCATCTTCCCCGAAGCCTGGGAAAGCTTCCGCGCCGACGCCGGCCCCGACGCCGACCCCCACCACCTGCCCGCCGCCTACGCCCGGCTCCTGGCCGGCCCCGACCCCAAGGTGCGCCACGACGCCGCCCAAGCCTGGTGCCGGTGGGAGGACACCCACGTGGCCACCGTCCCCGGCTTCACCCCCAACCCCCGCTTCGAGGACCCCGACTTCCGCCTGACCTTCGCCCGCACCGTCACCCACTACTGGGCCAACGACTGCTTCCTGGCCCCCCACCAACTCCTGGACCACATCCCGCGCGTGGCCCACATCCCCGCCGCCCTCATCACCGGCCGCCTGGACATCAGCGGCCCCAGCGACACCGCCTACGACCTGGCCCGCCACTGGACCGCCGCCGAACTCGTCATCGTCGACGACGCCGCCCACACCGCCAACACCTCCGGGATCGGCGCCTCCGTCGTGGCCGCCACCGACCGCTTCACCCACCTGCACTAGCCCGCGAACCACCGCGGGCCAGCGGGGCGGCGCGCCCGATCCGGCCACCGCCCCGCGGGGTTGAGGCGCACGGGTCAGGCCAGCTCGGCCACCAACCCCGCCAACACGTCCACTTCCTCCTCGGTGTTGTAGTAGTGCACCGAAGCACGCACCACCGCACGTGCGGGCCCACCCCACCCGTCCCACACCTGCGCCCCCGGGTGCGAGACCGTCGTGCTCACCCCGCGCTCACGCAACGCCTTCGACACCCGCACCGCCTCACGCCCGGTCACCGCGAACGTCACGATCCCTGACAGCTCACGCCCCCGGTCACACACCTGCACACCCGCGACCCGCCCCAGCGCCGAACGCAGCCGGTGCGACAACACCCCGATCCGCTCACGCGCCCACCCCATCCCCACCTGGCGGGCGTACCGGGCGGCCACCCCCAACCCGATCTGGGCCGCCGCCGCGTGCTCGAAGGACGCAAAACCCGCCGCGCCGGGCAGCACCCGGTACTGCCCCGGCCCGGTCCACTCACCCCCGATGTGGTTGACCAGCAACGGCTCACCCAACCGGGCCCCCGACCGCACATACAAAAACCCCGACCCGCGCGGGCCTCGCAGGAACTTGCGGCCGGTCGCCGAGAGCAGATCACACCCGATCCGCTCCACGTCCACCTCCCACTGGCCCACCGACTGGCACGCGTCCAGCAGATAGGTCACACCGAACCGCCCACAAACCGCCCCCACCTGCTCGGCCGGGTTCACCAACCCGTTGTGCGTGGGCATGTGGTTGATCGCCACCAACCCCACATCCCCGCGCCCCAGCTCCTCCTCCAAGGCGCCCACGTCCAGCACCCCGTCGGCGTCATCGGACACCACCTCCACCCGCACCCCGCGCAGAGCCGCCGCCCGCAACAACCCCACCCCGTTGCTGGCGTACTCGCTGGTGGTCGTCAGCACCCGCTGGCCCGGCGCCAACTCCACCGCACCCAGGGCCTGCGACCACGCCTGGGAAGCCCCCTCGAAGAACACCACCTCCTCCGGCGCGGCCCCGATCAGGCCCGCCACCTGCCCCATACCCTCCTCCAGCTGGGCCTGCGCCAGGTCCATGGCCTCATAACCACCCACCCGCGCCTCCAACTCCAAGTGCGCCACCATCGCCTCGGTCACCTGCCGGGGCACCAACGCCGCACCCGCGTTGTCGAAGAACGCCAGCTCCGCACACCCCGGAGTGTGCGCACGCAACCCGGCCACATCCACACCCACCACAGCACTCCCCCATCTCTGAGCGGCCCAGGACAGCCACCAACGCGAAGCACTCTGCCACCACACCCCACGCTCACACCGGAGCGGCCCCACCACCCGCACACCCCTCAGCCCGATGTGGCACACATCAACCCCACCACCGCCCCACCCACCCCCTCCCATCAGCCACAATGGCCACCAACCCACACACATCCCACGAAAGGGCGCCCGGCTGCCATGGCCATCCCCAAAGCCGAACTCCACCTGCACATCGAAGGCACCCTGGAGCCCGAACTCGCCTTCCACCTCGCCGAGCGCAACAACATCACCCTCCCCCACCCCGACATCGCCGCCCTACGCGCCGCCTACTCCTTCACCGACCTCCAATCCTTCCTCGACCTCTACTACGCCCTCATGGACGTCCTACGCACCGAGGACGACTTCCGCGACCTGACCGAGGCCTACCTGACCCGCGCCGCAGCCCAAGGGGTCCGCCACGCCGAGATCTTCTTCGACCCCCAAGCCCACACCAGCCGCGGCATCCCCCTGGACACCGTCATCAACGGCCTCACCACCGCCCTGGACACCAGCCTGGCGCGCCACAACATCTCCACCAGCCTCATCCTGTGCTTCCTGCGCGACCGCCCCGCCACCGAAGCCATGAACACCCTGGCCGCCGCCCGCCCCCACCTGGACCGCATCACCGCCGTCGGACTCGACTCCGCCGAAGTCGGCAACCCACCCGAGAAGTTCACCGAGGTCTTCACCGCCGCCGCCCAGCTCGGCCTGCGCCGCGTCGCCCACGCCGGAGAAGAAGGCCCCGCCGACTACATCTGGCAAGCCCTCAACCTCCTGGGCGCCGAACGCATCGACCACGGCATCCGCGCCCTGGACGACCCCGCCCTGATCACCCACCTGGCCACCACACAGACCCCCCTGACCGTGTGCCCCTTCTCCAACGTGCGCCTGCGCGCCGTCCCCGCCCTGGCCGACCACCCCCTGCCCGCCCTCATGGACGCCGGACTCCTGGTCACCGTCAACTCCGACGACCCCTCCTACTTCGGCGGCTACGTCCACGACAACTACCGGGGCCTCCAAGAGCACCTGGGCCTGACCAACGAACAGCTGCGCACCCTGGCCCGCAACTCCTTCACCGCCTCCTTCCTCACCCCCCAACGCCGCGACGCACTCCTGGCCCAGGTCGACGCCCACACCTTCTAACCCACACACAAAGAAGGGGGCTGCGCACCTGAGTGCCAACCCCCCACGTGTTCTCCGGATGTCCTACCGCCACGTCAACGACTGGCCGTGCTCACCCGCATACGCCACCACACGACCATCCACACCCACCGTGAAATCGGTCTCCACCTCCGGCCGCGCATACTCCCAGTCCGGGAAGGACCGCCACCCCTCATTCGACACCCAGTGCCCCGGCAACCCCCGCACCAGCTCAGCGAACCGAACCCGCTGCGCCGCCGACAGATACGACACCACCGCACTGTGGAACACCACCAGCGTGGCCCCCCGCGGCGCCTGCCCCGCCAACCGAGGCAACTCCTCCATCAGGTCCCCCGACACCAACCGCGCCGGATCGGCCGCGACCACCGACGCCGCCGCCCGCAACCGCTCCACCCGCACCCGCTGAGTGCGCCCCGGCCACACCAACGACTCCAACCACCGCACATCACCCTCATCACCCGCATCCAGCGGGTTCAGATCGACCCCCGCCCGCCACACCACCTCGGGCGGCGCCCCCGGAACCGGCACCCCGCCCCGGGTGGAACACTCCAACAGCACCGGGCTGCCCACAGGCCCGATCGGCCCCGCCCCGTCAAAGGAATACCGGTACCGGTCCGGATACAGGCACAACCCCGCCGACGCCCCCACCTCGATCAGCGCCAAAGGCCCCTCGAACCGCGCCAGCACCGGCAACAGCGTCGCACACCGCCGCACCTCGTTGGTCTGGGTCATGCGCTCCGACACCACCTGGCGCACCGCATCCCAGTGCCCCACCAACCAGCCCCGAAACCCCTCCCAGGAGTCGGTGGGCCCGCCCAAGTACCGCACCGCTCCCAACAACAGGTTGGGCTGGCGCTTATTGCCCTCGGGCAACGACAACACCAGGTCCAGCACCCGCTCGTCCCCGGCCAACCCCAGAGCGATCCGCTCATAGTCCGCCGAACCACCGCGGGCGAAATTCACCGCGAACCGCCGATACCGCTCAGCGATCCGCTCCCGCTCCGCACCCGGCTCCACAGTCACGTCCACAGACAACCCTCCACACACGAACACGTGTGCGGCAACCTACCCGCCGCTCCCCCGGCCAGCCGAGCCCGCCCCCACCCGAAACCGCTCCCGGTACTCGGCCGGAGCACACCCCAGCGTGCGCACGAACGCCCGCCGCATCGCCTCGGCCGTACCGAACCCGCACCCGCGCGCGATCGCCACCACCGGAGCCGACCCCTCCTCCAACCGGCGCCGCGCCCACTCCACACGCACCCGCTCCACATACCGGCCAGGCGTGGCCCCCACCTGCTCGGCGAACACCCTCGAGAACTGGCGCACCGACAATCCCGCCCGCTCAGCCAACACCGCCAACGACCACCCCCGACCCGGGTCGGCATCCACCAGGTGCTGCACCGCACGCACCTCGGCCCGCTCAGCCCGCTGGGTGGCCAACTGGGTGGAGAACTGCGCCTGACCACCCGGGCGGGCCAGGAACACCACCAGGTTGCGCGCCAACGACAACGCCACCTCACGGCCCAGGTCCTCCTCCACCACCGCCAACGCCAGATCGATCCCCGACGTCACCCCCGCCGACGTCCACACCCGCCCCGAACGCACGAACACCGGGTCCCGCTCCACCCGCACGCCCGGAAACTCCGCCGCCAACCGGTCGCAGTGCCGCCAGTGCGTGGTCACCACCAACCCCTCCAGCAGCCCCGCATGGGCCAACACGAACGCCCCCGAACACACCGACGCCACCCGGCCCGACCGCCCGGCCACCTGGCGCACCACCTCCACCAGCGCCGGATCCGGGTCGTGGGCGCCCTGCCCGCCGGCCACCACCAAAGTGTCCACCCACCCCAGGTCCTCCAACGCCACCGACGGCACCAACCCCACCCCGCTGGAGGCATGCGCCACCGCCCCGCCCAACGAGGCCGTACGCACCCGGTACCGCGACCCCCGCGCCCGAGCCGCCCCGGCGAACACCTCCAACGGACCCGTCGCATCCAGACTCTGCACACCGTCGAAGACGACGATGACCACCTCATGATGTGTGCTCTGCTCCATACACCCCACCCAACCGGGCACCGCACACGGCCACAAGGTCACACACCCCACCCATCCAGCCACCCACCCATCCAGCCACCCACCCACCGCCACCACCCCTCACCCACAGTGCACCCAACCTGACACCATTCTGATCCGCCCGCGCCTACCCTGGACCAACGAGACCAAGGACACGAACAGATAACGAGAACTCTCACACGCCCGGGACAATCCCAGGCAGGTGACGACCACTCACACGAACGGACACCCGTGAGGCTCTCCCACCGCCAACACCTGCGCCACAGCACCACACCCACCCACACACCGGCCCCACCGCTCGTCGAGCTGCACGACGTGTCCCTCACCCACGCCCACCACACCCTCCTCCACCACCTCGACCTCACCATCCGCCCCGGCCAACACATCGCCCTCGTCGGCCTGCCCCCCACCGCCGCCACCGCACTCGCCGACCTCCTCACCGGCCACACCCACCCCACCCACGGTCACATCACCACCCACACACCCATCCACACCACCCACCCCGACCCCACCCTCGCCCAAGCCATCACCGGCCACACCCACCCCACCCCCCACGACCCCCACCTCACCCACGCCCTCACCACCACCGGACTGAACACCCACGCCCACCACACCCCCCTAGCCGACCTCGACCCCGCACTCACCCCCCACATCCACCACGCCCGCACCCTCTACACCCACCACACCGGAGCCCACCTCCTCCTCATCAACCAACCCACCACACCCACCCCCAACCCCACACCCGACACCGCCCACCTCACCCTCACCAACCAACCCACCCTCGCCCGCACCGCCCACCGCATCCTCCTCTTCCACCACGGACACCCCACCGAAACCGGCACCCACCACCAACTCCTCATCCGCGGCGGCGCCTACGCACGCCTCTACGCCCTCCAAACCAACCGGAACACCACCCCCACCAGGCCCTAGGATGGGCACCGTGCCGCCCATCACCAAGGAACTCACCGTCGGACAGGTCGCCGAACGCGCCGGGGTCGCCGTCTCCGCCCTGCACTTCTACGAGCGCCAAGGCCTCATCCACAGCCGCCGCACCACCGGCAACCAACGCCGCTACCGCCGCGACACCCTGCGCCGCGTCTCCTTCATCCGCATCTCCCAGCGAGTCGGCATCCCCCTCGCCCGCATCCGCCAGGCCCTCGACCAACTCCCCGAGAACCGCACTCCCACCCGCAACGACTGGGCCAACGTCTCCGCCCAATGGCGCGACGAACTCGACGCACGCATCTCCCAGCTCATCCGCCTGCGCGACGACCTCACCGGATGCATCGGCTGCGGCTGCCTGTCCCTGGACACCTGCGTGCTCTCCAACCCCGAAGACGAACTCGCCACCGCCGGCCCCGGCCCCCGCCGCCTCCTCGTCGACCCCTTCAAAGACGAAGACCACAACTAGTCCCCCACACAGGGGAGCCACACCCCACCCCAGAGGGAAGCCCCACCCGCCCGGCCACCCCCACGCTGGGACCATGCCCACCACCGCCGCAGCACCCAGCACCGCCACACCCCACACCCTGGCCCGCCTCACCCTGACCTGGGCCGCCCTCCACACCGCCCTACGCCTGTACTGGACCCTCACCGACACCCGCCCCCACCTGCCACCCATGGGCGACGACCTCCTCATCGCCTCCGACTGGGGCATCATCACCCTGGGCGCCGCCACCCTCCTACTCACCCCCGCCCTGGCCCGCACCCACCCACCACGCACCCCCCGCCTCCTGCTGGCCACCGCGGCCACCACCGCCGCCCTGACCACCGCCACCGCCGTCCTCCTCCTACTGGACGTCGTCGGACTCCTCCTCCTGGGCACCTCCGGCATCCCCCTGCACCCCCTGGCCATCACCACCCGCCTCGGCGCCCTCACCCTGGCCCTCCTCCTAGCCGCCACCACCCGCGCCGCCCACCACCGCTGGATCGCCCTCTGCACCACCTGCGGACGCACCCCCCGCACCCGCCCCGCCCTGGACACCACACCCACCTGGGCCTACGCCGCCGCCTACCTCACCGCCACCGCCTGCCTGACCCGACTGGCCGCCCAAGCCGCCACCACCGGAACCGACAGCCCCCTCAGCCCCAACGACCCCCTCGGCGCCGCCGCCGTCATGACCGCACTCGTCCTCCTCCTCAGCACCGCAGGCATCCTGCTCCCACTGGCCCTGGTCCACCGCTTCGGACGCACCTGGCCCGCAGGGATCCCCCACCTGGCCCACCGCACCGTCCCCCGCATGCTCGTCCTCGGCCCCGCCCTCTTCGCCGCCATCGGCATGAACCTCTACTTCGGCCTCAACCTCGCCGGCCTCCTCCTGCACGGCACCGCCGCTTACGGCCCCGGCTACCCCGACTGGTTCTACTGGGTCAGCGTCGGCGCCTACGTCACCTGGGGCGCCGGACTATCCCTGACCACCGCCGCCTACGCCCGCCTGACCCGACCCACCTGCCCCGCGTGCCACCACCGCTAGGCAGCACGAAGCGGCGGCACCCCACCGGGTACCGCCGCCACCCCCCACACCCGCCCGCCGAACCCGAGCGGCACCGGAGGCGCTCTAAAGCCCGCCGGCCTCGTCGCGGCCGCGCCGGGCCAGCTCGTCGGCGCGGTCGTTGCCCTCGTCGCCGCTGTGCCCGCGCACCCACTTCCACTCGACGTCGTAACGCGAGGCCACCTCGTCCAGGCGCTGCCACAGGTCCACGTTCTTGACGGGTTTCTTGTCGGCGGTCTTCCAGCCGCGCTTCTTCCACCCGTGCACCCAGGAGGTGATGCCGTTGCGCACGTAGGAGGAGTCGGTGTGCAACAACACCGGCACGTCCCGCTTCAGGCTCTCCAGTGCCTGGATGGCCGCCATCAGCTCCATCCGGTTGTTGGTGGTCTGCTCCTCACCGCCGAACAGCTCGCGTTCGTGTTCCTTGTAGCGCAACCACACCCCCCAGCCCCCCGGGCCGGGGTTGCCGCTGCACGCCCCGTCGGTGTAGATGACCACGCGTTCCGTCGACTGCTGGTCGACCTCTTCCCCGTTGTCCATGCGGGGCAATCTACCGCTCTGGCGGGTCACGAAAAGGCCACAGCGATCAGATGAAGGTCCAGATCCAGGGCCAATAAACACCAATGGCGCCACCAAACCGACCATTTCGGACTACAGGACCGACCAAAGGCACCCCCACACCTCCACCCCACCAGCCAGGAAACCCGCACCCCGAACCACCACCCACGGTAAAACCCTGAGTACACAACGACGGGGGCGCACCGGAAAAACCAGTACGCCCCCGCACACGACCGCGAAACGGCCCTAGCCCGCCAGCTCGCGCTCCAACTCCTCAGCACGCTCCTCCCGGCGGGCGAACACGTCGTCAGCCATCTCGTTCATCTTCTTCAGCACCCGCTTGCGCTCCCGCTTGGAGAGCCGATCCACATACACCCGGCCGAAGGTGTGGTCGGTCTCATGCTGCAGACACCGCGCGAAATAACCGCTCCCGGTCAACACGACCTCATGGCCGTCCTTGTCCACCCCGCGCACCGTGGCGTGCTCAGCACGCCCCAACTCCGCGTGCGGCCCCGGCACCGACAAGCACCCCTCGTTCTCCACCACCACCGGATCATCCAGGTCACGCTCGTCCAGCACCGGATTGATCACGTGCCCCACATGCCGCACCCCGTCATCGTCAGGGCAGTCATAGACGAACAACCGCAGATCCACACCGATCTGGTTGCCGGCCAGGCCCACACCCTCAGCCGCATACATCGTCACGAACAAGTCATCCACCAGCTGCGCCAGCTCCGCACTGCCCAGCATCGACTCCGCGACATCGGCATTGACCCGGTGCAGAACCTCCTCACCGGTCACCGTGACCCTCCGGACACGACCCCGAGCGGCCTCAGGCGCCAACTCAGGAAAATCCGACACCGCCCGACCCTGGACATAGGTAACGGGCACGGGCATGGGCTGCTCCGACATGGTCCTTCTCTCAAGGCGGGCTCAAGGGGAAACGGCGGCACCAACACCACCGACCACGAAAAATAGCACGACCGGCCAGCTCACCCCGGCACTAACGGAACCACGCGTTGCCCTGGATGAAACACCGCGCCAGATAGTCACGCAACGACACCACCACCAGCCGCCGCCGGTCACTCTCATGATCCCACACCACGATCCCCGGACCGTAGTCCGTGTGCACGTAGGCGAACTGCGGCCCCATATCCGAGTCACCGAAGAAGATCATCTCACCGAACGGCGCGTACAACTCCCGATAGTCCGGCTCCCCACGCATCGCCAGGTTGTCCTCCACCAACCGGCGCGCACTCCACACCACCGCATCCCCGTACTCATTGGTCACCCCGTCCGTCTCCCGCAACAGAGAAGCCAACTCGAACGGCAAAGGCAGCATCAATAGCTTCTCGACCTCGGCAAGGGTCGCCTCATCGGCCGGATCACTCAGATCGGCCTCGGGGTACATCTCCAGGATCAGTTCACGCCACACACACACGATCATCACAGGTCGTGGCAAGACACGGGAAATCGCGGTCGGCGAGTTGCCCCGAAAATCCACCCCACCACGCCACACACCCCACCACCACACCCACCCCAAAACCCCAAAAACACCTCAAAAGACACCCCGCGTGTCCACCCCACCACCAAAAGCACACACCCCAGACAGACCCAACCCACACCCCACCACCCCAAACCGGGGAGCCACCACCACCGCAACCACCCACCACCACACCCCAAAATAGAAACGAGGAGACCACACCCACAGGAAGAGACCCACCATGGCCACCCCCAACCCACACAAAACAGGCCCCCTCACCACACTCGCCTACCTCTTCCTCCTCGTCTCCCAAAACATCGCCGCCCTACTCCTCCTCCCCCTCGTCATCGCCTCCGCCGTCCTCACCCTCATCTGGATCGGCCTCCCCTTCACCATCCTCACCGCCACCACCCTCCGCACCATCGCCAACGCCCAACGCACCACCCTCGGCCACCTCCTCCCCAACGGACCCGTCCCCACCGCCTACCGCCCCATACCCCCCACCGGCGTCCACGCCCGCGTCCGCGTCATCCTCACCGACCCCGCCACCTGGCGTGACCTCCTCTGGCTCACCAGCGCACCCCTCCTCATCACCCTCGGCCTCATCGGCTACACCCTCTACGCCCACGCCCTCTTCCAAACCACCTACGCCCTCATCCTCTGGCGCACCCTCCCCGACCTCTACGGATTCATCACCCCCACCACCCAAGGCCAAGCCCTCCTCATCCTCATCCCCGCCGCCATCACCCTCCTCATCGCCCACACCCTCACCCCCCTCGCCACCAACGCCTACACACACCTCAACCGACTCATCCTCGCCCCCTCCGAAAAAGCCCGACTCACCGCACGCGTCGCCCACCTCGCCACCACCCGCGCCGACACCATCGACACCCAAGCCGCCGAAATCCGCCGCATCGAACGCGACCTCCACGACGGCGCCCAAGCCCGCCTCGTCGCCCTCGGCATGAACCTCGGCATGGCCGAACAAATCGTCGAAACCAACCCCACCAACGCCAAAAACATGCTCGCCGAAGCCCGCGAAACCACCCGCCACGCCCTCACCGAACTCCGCGACCTCGTCCGAGGCATCCACCCACCCGTCCTCGTCGAACGCGGACTCGACGGAGCCGTCCACGCCCTCGCCCTCACCCACCACCTCCCCATCACCGTCACCACCCACCTCCAAGGCCGCCCCGGCGACCCCGTCGAATCCGCCGCCTACTTCGCCATCGCCGAACTCCTCACCAACTCCGCCAAACACGCCCAAGCAACCCACGCCTGGGTCCACATCAACCACGGCCGCCAACGCCTCGTCATCACCATCACCGACAACGGAAAAGGCGGCGCCCACCCCACCCCCGAAAGCGGACTCTCCGGCATCGCACGCCGACTCGACGCATTCGATGGCACGATGAACATCACCAGCCCACCGGGCGGACCCACCATCGTGACCCTGGAGATCCCGTGCGCGTTGTCATCGCCGAAGACCTTGCCCTCCTCCGCGACGGACTGATCCGGCTCCTCGAAGCCCACAACTTCACCGTCGTAGCCGCCGTCGACAACGGCCCCGACCTCCACACCGCCCTCACCGAACACAAACCCGACGTCGCCGTCGTCGACGTCCGCCTACCCCCCACCTTCACCGACGAAGGCCTCCAAGCAGCCATAGGAGCCCGCACCCACGTCCCCGGCCTCCCCATCCTCGTGCTCTCCCAGCACGTCGAACAGCTCTACGCCCGCGAACTCCTCTCCGACGACGTCGGCGCCGTCGGATACCTCCTCAAAGACCGCGTCTTCGACATAGGCCAGTTCATCGAAGCCATCCGCCGCGTCGCCGACGGCGGCACCGCCATGGACCCCGCCGTCATCTCCCAGCTCCTGGCCCGCCAAGACCAGAGCGGCCCCCTCGCCGAACTCACCCCCCGAGAACGCGAAGTCCTCGCCGAAATGGCCGAAGGCCGCTCCAACTCCGCCATCGCCGGACGCCTCTACATCACCGAAAAAGCCGTCAGCAAACACATCAACAACATCTTCACCAAACTCGAACTCCCACCCTCCTCCGACGACAGCCGCCGCGTCCTCGCCGTCCTCGCCTACCTCAACGGCGAGCACTAAGCACGAGCAACAACAAAGGCCGCGACCCCACAGGGACCGCGGCCACCACCACAAAACCTCAACAACTACTCACGACGCACCCGGTACAGGCCGTCGATCTCCTCGGAGAACGCCCTCAGCACCGCCTCACGCCGCAACTCCCCCGACCCGTGCACCAAACCCGACTGCACCGTGAACTCCTCCGCCAACACGTGGAACGACCGCACCGCCAAATGCCTCGGCACACTCCGATTGGCCTCGTACACCAACCCCTGCACCTCACGCAGCAGATCACGATCCCCCGCGATCTCCTCCGGCGCCATCGACAACGGCCGCCCGTTCACCAACCGCCAGTACTCCAACTGGTCACGCACCAGCGTCACCAACGCACTCGCGAACGGACGCCCCTCCACGATCACCAACACCTGACTGATCAACGGATGAGCCCGCAACCGTGCCTCGAACTCCGCCACCACATCGATATCCCGAGGCCGCTCCGGACCTGACGGCACCGCAACGAACTCACCGGCACCCGACCTCGTCTCCGGAGCCCCCGCCACGGGAGCCTCAGCGGCTTCCAGGGCCTCGGAAGGCCCCTGCTCCACCGGAGTAGGAACAACAGGCGGGGCCGCACGCTCCACCTCGGACGGTGCGGCCGCCAACTCAGGCACAGCCCGCTCCAACACAGGAGCCGAACCCCGGGGCACGAACCGTCCCGGCACCTCAGCAAGGGACGCCTGCGGCCGTGAGCGGCCACGCACCCGCACGAAACCCTCGTCGTCCACGTGGGCCACAACGCCGGTCGCCAACCAGCCCTGACGGAACGCCGCCTGCGCCCCCTCACCGTCGGCCCAGTAACCCGAGAACACCGCACCACCGCGCACGTACAGCTCACCCTCGGACGAAGCCCACACCTCGCGTCCCGGCATCGCCCGACCCACCGTGCCCGGCGAACGGTCACCGACCGCGTTGGCTGTGAACACCCCGGCCGTCTCCGGAATGCCGAACACCTGCATCACCGGCACACCCACACCGCCGAAGTAGCTGTCCAACCGTTCTGAAAGCCCACCGCCCCAGCACACCGCCAGGTGCACGCGACCACCCAGCATGTCCCGCACCTTCGCGAACGACCAGTCGTACATCGAGCGCGACAGCCGCCGCCAGGCACCCTTCTTAGGCGCCTGGTCGAACTGCACCGCGGCGTCCATCGCCGCGTTGAACGTGCCCACCGAGTCCCAGTCCGTGGAGTGGGCGCTCTCGCGCTCCGAACCGTGAACCCGTTCGAACAGCTTCGGCGTGCATACCAGCACCGTCGGCCGGAACCGCTCCAGTTCACGCAATAGGGAACCCGGGGCCGTCATCCCCACCCGGACCCGGCCCACCACGCAGGCCACCAGCGTGGCCAACCCGGGCAGCTCCGACAGGTGCTGGTCCAACACCGTGCTCGCCCGGTTCGCGTCCAGCTCCGACAGCCGTGGCCACATTCGGTCAACCAGGTCGGCAGCGGCGGTCAGAAGCGCACCGTGCGAGAGCACCACACCCCGAGTCCTCCTCGAGACCGTGCTCATCGGGTACAGGATCACCGCCGGGTCCTCGGAGACCACCTCGTCCCGTCGGAACCGCACCGCCGATGCGTCCATGTACGCACCCAGGCTCACGATGTCGGGCAGCCCCTCCTCCAGGCGCCACACGCGGCCCATGTCCGGCAGCTCGCGCTGCAATGCCGTCACGGTGCGGTGCTGCCGCTCTCCCTGCACCACAGCGGCCGCTGGACGGATCTGGCGCACCACGTGTGACACCCGCTCCGCCGAGGCGAACTCGGGCAGAGGCACCAGCACCGCTCTGACCGACCACACGGCGTAGGCCACCCGCACCCAGTCATGGTGCGAGCCGGCCACCAACAATACCCGGTCGCCCTCGGTCACACCGGCTGCAACCAGTCCCTTGGCCAGGGACGTCACCTCGGTGGCGAACTCGCCGGCCGTCAGGCGCTCCCAGCCTCCACTCCCCAGGACCGAGAACACGTGCGCGTGCGCGTCGGAGGTCGCCACCTCATAGACCACATCGCTCAACCCGGAGTGCCCTCGAGCCAACGAACCGGGTGTCTCGCCCATACCCACTCATCCTCTGCCGCATCAGAAGGCGGGCACGGCACGATTCCTACCCGCCTCAAACTGGGAATCGTGCCCTACTGTGCCCATTTCCCCACGGAAGGGCAACCTCAGGATTTCGGACGAAAGTCCAGCACACCTGGACTCATCGGACCTTAGAACGAGCCGACCACACGAAAGCCACCATGGACAGTGCCGCCACCGACACCATCACCACGGCCATACTCACCAACGAGGCCTCACCCGAAGGCGTCAGCCCGGCCATCGCGGCCACCGAACCGCCCAAAGCGAACTGCAACGAACCCATCAGAGCCGAAGCCGTCCCCGCCACAGCCACCGGCTGACCGTCCAGGGCCGACACCGTCGCGTTCGGCATGATGAACCCGACGCTGAACATCATCACAGCCAGCAGAGCGGACACCATCCACAGCTGAGCGACCCCGGCCAACGCCAACACCAGCAGCACGAGCACCGCTGCCAGCGCCAGGACCAACCCCATGAACAACCGCCGAGGGGTGTCGATCCGGCCCACCAGCAGGCCGTTGCCCTGGGTGCCCGCCATCGAAGCCAAGGCGTTCAGCGCGAACAGCCACGCGTACGTCTGGGGCGACACGCCGAACTCCTGCTGGGACACGAACGAGAACGCCGACACGTACGTGAACAGCATCCCGAAGCTCAGCCCGAGTGTCAGAACCGGCCCCACGAACCTCGGGTTGCGCACCAGCGCCAGCACGGTCGTCGCCAGCTGACGCGGCCCCTGACTCCGACGGGCCTCCCGCGGCAGGCTCTCCGGCAGCCACAGCAGAACCAGCACGAAACTCAGCGCCGACATCGCGGCCAGCACCCAGAAACTCAACTGCCACGGGCCCACCAGCAACAACTGCGCACCCACCAGGGGCGCCAGCAGTGGAGCCAGCATCATCACGAGCGCCAGCCGGGAGAAGAACCGCACCGCGTCGTCACCCTGGAACAGGTCGCGCACCACGGCTCGAGCCACCACAGCACCCGCGGCCCCGGCCACACCCTGCACGAACCGCAGCACGACGAACACTGTCACGTTCGGCACGAACACACACAGCACCGACGTGACCGTGAACAGCGCGACACCCACGAGCAGGGGGCCGCGACGGCCCCAAGCATCGCTCATCGGACCGATGATCAGCTGACCGACCGCCAGCCCCAGCATGATCGCGGTCAGGGTCAGCCCGATCTGCCCCTCGGTCGCCCCCAGCTCCTGCGTGATCTGCGGGAAGGCCGGGAGGTACATGTCGGTCGCCAACGGCCCGGTGGCCGTCAGTACACCGAGGACCAGCACCAACAGCGCGATCGACTTACGCGACCGCAGAGGGTTCGGGCCTACCCCTTGCGCGGAGGCGGTGGACGGGGACGGAGGGGACTGCACAGGTACTCCAGTTCAAAAAGACGGGTGGGTGGGAGCGCGCCCAGCGGCACGGACCACTCCATACCAACACCGGAAGGGGACGATTCGCTCCCCACCCAACCATCCGAATTCCTGTGATGTCGCTTACGTTGGGGCCCGGTTCACTGCACCAAGCGGTCCAGCAACCTCTCCACCTCGGCCTCGGGGTCCCCCGTCAGTCCGCCGTGGATCGGCCCCGGTTGCACGATCGTGCTCCTCGGAGCGGTCAACCACCGGAAACGCTGTCCCTGCCGCTCACGGCCGGCGAATCCGGCCTCGGAGCCGCCACGGCACATCACCTCGATCGTCTCCAGGGCCCGCCGGACCCCCTCGACGTCCACCTGCGGGTCCACGGCCAGCAGACGGGACTCGTCCAAGGCCGTACGGCACGCCAGGAAGGCCCGCTCCTGGCAGTACAGGATCACCCCGGCGTTCATGCACTCACCGCGCTCCAACCGCGGGATCACCCGCAACAGTGCGTACTCGAACACCGCGCGCTCACGCTCCACACCCACCTGCCCGGTGGTCACTGTGGTGTACCGCTGGGTCACGCCCCCACCTCCGGCAGCCAGGAACGGTCGGCCATCCTGGCGACCAAGTGCTTCACGTAGGCCTCACGCACGTCCTCCGCCGAGGCGAACCCCGGCTCGTCCGCCAGCCACTCGTCGGGCACCAGCGCGACCACGCCACGCAGCAGGCCCTCGTCCACCAACGGCGCGAAGGCGGCGTCGGCCGCCGCCAGGTCAGGGGAGGACGCCGACAGGACGTGGTCGGAGGCGTCGTAGAGGCGCCTCACGAACCTGTCCGCGTGTGACCAGCTGTGGTGGAAGATCAGCGTCGCACCGTGATCGATCAGGTACGGCTGCCCATGCCACAGGAGCATGTTCGGATTGCGCCAGGAACGGTCCACGTTCCCGGTCAACGCGTCCAGCCACAGCACCCGGCCGGCGAACCCCGGGTCCACTTCGAACGCCAGCGGGTCGAACCCCAGTGAACCCGGCAGGAAGTCCATCCCGAGGTTCAGACCTCCGCTGGCCTTGAGCAGCTCCTGGACCTCCTGATCCGGTTCACCGCGGGCGATGACCGCGTCGAACTCGACCAGGGCCAACTCGGGAACCGGCAGCCCCAAGGCCCGGGCGAGCTCACCGGTAATGACCTCCGACACCAGAGTCTTGCGCCCCTGACCGGCACCGATGAACTTGACCACGTACATTCCCAGGTCGTCGGCCTCGACCAATCCCGGGAGCGAACCTCCTTCGCGCAGCGGCAGTACGTACCGCGTCGCGACCACGTTTTTCAGCACGCTGGCCAGCATAGGCACCGATCCGCGGGGCTGTGCTCGGCGGACACTCCCGAGCGGGCTCGAAGCTGACCGTGGACCGGCGCGCTGAAGCGGACGCAGCGGCCCGCGTTCCTCCGGGCAGCGGGGCGGCCAACACCGCATGCTCCCGACTCGGCTAAACGAGGCTGAACACGTTCTAGATACCGGCAGCCGCCGGGCACGACACGCCGAATCGACCCGCCACGAAATGGGAGGGAACGGGCGGCGTAGCCGCGCGAATACTTTTTGGTTGAACGTGGTTCTACAGAAGCGCTACACCACCTTTACGACGTAGATTTTAGACAGAGAAGCCATCAGAACCCGAATCCGGAGGTTCACCTTCGCCCCAAAGCACGTGCCGAGGGCAGGGCCGCGCTTGCCGGCCCTCCCCTCCTCCCCGTCACTCTCCCTCGCGTGCCCGCACTCCCCTACCCCACAGGGGCTGTCCCCCTGTGGGGACGCTCCCCCGCCGGCGTCCCCGGGCATCGGCCCTGCTGGCAGACCCCGCTCCCCTGGTCCCTGCTTTTTGAATCATTCCGCGCGCCTGCGGGCCCGCACCACGGCATCGACGATCGTCAGCTCCTCGCCGCCATGGCGGTGCACCGCACGGGAACGGTCCTCGGCAACCAGGACCTCCCACCGTTCCGGATCCAGGTCCCCCGCCACCTCCTCCGCCGTGAAGTGCACTTCCGGATCCGAACCGTGCGCGTGCGTGCTGTGCCCGTCCCCCGGGTGGTGACCGACGATGACCAGTGTTCCGCCCGGTGCGACCGCCGAGGCCAACCTCCCGAACAGCTCCCGGCGCGGACCCGTCGTGTGCACGTACTGGGTGGAGACCAGGTCGTACTGCCCCTCAGGCGCAGACCAGACGGTCAAGTCGGCCCGCTCCCACTCGATCCGGTCCGCGACGCCGTCGCCGAGGCCGCGTGCCCGCTCGCGCCCCTGGTCCAGGGCGGTGGCCGAGACGTCCACCGCGTGCACCCGCCAGCCGCGCGAGGCCAGCCATACGGCGTCGCCGCCACGACCGCATCCCGCGTCCAACGCCGTGCCCGGCTCCAGGTCGGCGGCCTCCGCGGCCAACTGTGGACTGGCCCACCGGTCCAGGGACGGTCCGCCTTCACCGCGGTCCTGGTACCGCTCCTCCCAGTACTCCCTGCCGAACGTCTTGGCCACCGCATCCCCCTTGTTCACCATGAACACCTCCGCCGAGAGCATGCGCCACGGGCCGCCCCTGAGGCAATCTCTGTTGCCATTCTGGCAAGCTGGGGGCATGGACGAAGCCCTCGACGACACCCTGTCCGCGGTCGGCCCCCGGCTGCGTGCTCTACGCGGCCAACGCGGGACCACACTGGCCGACCTGTCCACCGCGACCGGTATCTCGGTGAGCACCCTGTCCCGGCTGGAGTCCGGCGCCCGCAAGCCCACACTCGAGCTCCTGCTCCCCCTGGCCAAGGCGCACGGCGTCACGCTCGACGAACTCGTCGACGCCCCGCCCACGGGGGATCCGCGCATCCACATGCGCCCGGTCACCCGGCACGGCATGACCATGGTGCCCCTCACCCGCAGGGCGGGCGGGATCCAGGCCTACAAGCTCGTAATCCCCGCGGAGAGCCACCGCAAGGAACCCGCCCCCCAGACCCACGAGGGCTACGAGTGGCTCTACGTCCTCAACGGACGTCTCCGCTGCGTGCTCGGCACGCACGACCTGGTGCTCGTCCCCGGGGAGGCCGCGGAGATCGACACGCGTCTCCCCCACTGGTTCGGGGCCGCCGACCACGAGGCGGTCGAGTTCCTCAGCCTGTTCGGCCGCCAGGGCGAACGAGCCCACCTGCGCGCCCGACCCAAGCAGAGGCACTCCCACAAGGACAGCGCACCGGAAACCTAGAGGTTGTCCTCGGGCAGCTCGCCCCAGCCCTCGCCCCCGTCCTCACCGGGGCTCGGGACGGAGGGCACCGGGGTGCTCGGGTCGTCTTCGTCCTCGCCCGGGGAAGGGCTCGGCTCGGTCTCGTCGGCCGGTTCGGACTGCTCGAAGTCCGGCTGGCCGGTCGTGGGCATCTCCGGGGGCGGGAACTGCAGCATCCACATGTACAGCAGGAACACCAGTAGCAAGAGCAGCGCCAACACGACGCCGAGGGCGCCGATCAACCACCAGTTGGCATCCCCCGAGGCCACCGCGCTGTCCCTGCGAACGGACCAGGGTGTCCAGCGCACCGCCGAACCGCCGCGCTCCCCCGCCCAGTGCGGCATCACCAAGGGGCCCTGTGCGACCACCGGACCGCCGCGCCCGGCCTCTTCCAGGAAGTGGGCCGCGCCGGAGCCGCCGCCCCCGTAGGGCACCGCCACCCACAGCGCCGAACGCCCGCTGGTCCGCGCGGCGGCCACACCCTCACCGTCGCGCACCGCCCGCGCGAACCGCTCACGGGTCGGCTCGTCGATACCGGAGGCGTCGTTGAGCATCGCCACGCTCATCCGCTCACCGGACGCGTCCTTGCCGAGGTAGACCACGCCGAGCCGGGACTCGTTCAACCGCCCCAGCAGCCGGTACCCCCCGAGCTGGGGAGGGTCGACCTCCTGCAGCCCCCTCGTGGGAACCGTCATGAAACTTCGCCCCCTTGCCGACTCGTCCCCGTGCCCCTGTCGCGTCGTCTACCGAACCGCGGGCGCCGGAACGGGTAGTGTCGCCAACAGGTGATCCACAACCTATCTCCTACCGGTGCCACGCACGGGGCACCCAATCTGGGAAGGCGGGACATGGCAGATACCTCACCTGGTAACGGCTCCGCTCCCTCGTCCGGGTCGGAGAGCAGTCCGGGCGAGCCGACCCGGTTGCTGCGCGCGGCTCTGCACGAGGTCTCGACGGTCATCGTCGGCCAGGAGCGGATGGTGGAGCGTTCACTCATCGCCTTGGTGGCCCAGGGGCACTGCCTCATCGAGGGGGTCCCCGGAATCGCCAAGACCCTGGCGGTGTCGACCTTGGCCAAGGTCACCGGAGGGTCCTTCTCCCGGGTGCAGTTCACCCCGGACCTGGTGCCCTCCGACATCGTCGGCACGCGCATCTACCACCCCTCCACCGAGCGGTTCGACGTGGAGCTCGGACCGGTCTTCGCCAACTTCGTGCTCGCCGACGAGATCAACCGCGCCCCCGCCAAGGTGCAGTCGGCCCTCCTCGAGGTCATGGCCGAACGGCAGGTGTCCATCGGCGGGACCACCTACCCGCTCCCATCCCCCTTCATCGTCATCGCCACACAGAACCCGGTGGAGTCCGAGGGGGTCTACCCGCTCCCGGAAGCCCAGCGCGACCGCTTTCTGATGAAGGTCAACGTGGGCCATCCCCAGGCACACGAGGAGATGGAGATCCTCCGTCGGATGAGCTCCACTCCGCCGACCGCGCACCAGATCCTGGACCCGGTCACCCTCAGCGAGCTCCAGGCCGACGCCGAACGCGTGCACGTCCACCAGCTCATCGCCGACTACGTCGTGCGCCTGGTCATGGCCACACGGGAGCCGCAGGAATACCAGATGCCGGACCTGCGCGAGGCCCTGGAGGTCGGTGCCAGTCCACGCGCCACGCTCGGCCTGGTGTCGTCGGCCCGGGCGCTGGCGCTGCTGCGCGGGCGCGACTACGTGCTGCCGGACGACGTCCGAGTCCTCGCCCACGACGTCATCGCGCACCGTCTGGTGCTCACCTTCGACGCCTTGGCCGACGGGATCACCCCTGACCAGGTGGTCGACCGCATCCTTTCCACCGTCCCGGCCCCCCGGGTGATCTGGGACGAACCGCCAAGCGGCGAGACCGCATCCTTCGCTGCGCAGAGTTGATCTTGTGAACACACCCGCCATCGGTACCGATCCCCGTCTTCGCGCGGCGCTAAGGCGGCTGGATCTACGCATCGTGCACCGGTTGGACGGCCTGCTGCACGGCGAACACCTGGGGCTGCGTCTGGGGCCCGGCTCCGAGGCGGCCGAGGCCCGCCTGTACCAGCCGGGCGAGGACGACGTCCGCCACATGGACTGGGCGGTCACCGCCCGCACCGACACCCCTCACGTGCGAGACCTGGTCGCCGACCGGGAATTGGAGAGCTGGACGCTGCTGGACCTGTCTCCGAGCATGGACTTCGGCACGGGGCTGCGCTCGAAGCGCGACGTGGCGGTGGGTTCGCTGGTGGCCGCCAACGTGCTCACCCAGCGGGTGGGCGACCGGTTCGGTGCCCACTTCCTGCACCAGGGGCGCGTCCGGCGCTGGCCGGCGCGGTCGGGCAAGGAGGCCCTCCTGGCTTTGCTGGCGACAGTGGCCGCCGCGCCCCAAGGCGACCAGCGTGTGCCGGACCCGGAGCGCGCCAGCCTGGCCGACGCGATCAGCGACCTGGTGCGCACCCGGCGCCGGCGCGGACTGCGTGTCGTCATCTCCGACTTCCTTGACACACCCGCATTCGGCGGCGAGGTCACCTGGGAGCGTCCTCTGCGCCAACTGGCCTCGCGGCACCAAGTACTGGTGGTGGAGGTCCTGGACCCGCTTGAGCTGGACGTGCCCGACGTCGGCGACGTGACCCTGCGCGACCCCTCCTCAGGACGGATCCGCGACGTGCGCCTGACCCGTGCGGTGCGGGAACGCTACCGAAAGGCAGCCGACAGCCAACGGTCCGCCATCCGATCCTCCCTACGCCGCTGCGGGGTCCACCACCTGGTGTTGCGCACAGACCGGGACTGGGTACTGGATACCGCGCGGTTCGTGATCAATCAGCGCCGGACGGCGCACCACATGGCCCGGCACACCCCGGGGGTGCCGAGGTGACCGGGGCGGCGGCAACGGCGGCAGCGACGGCGACCAGAACGCGGGCGGTTCCCGCGGCACGACTGGCACGGGGGACGTGAGACCACCATGACCTTCACCTTCCTTGAACCCCACCGGCTGTGGTTGCTGCTGCTCATCCTGCTCTTGGTGGGCGCCTACGTCTTCGCGCAGAGGCAGCGGCGCCAGTACTCGATGCGCTTCACCAACTTGGAGCTGCTGAACCAGGTTGCGCCGCACCGGCCGGACATCCGCAGGCACACCCCCGCGGCGCTGTTCACCCTCACCCTGGCGGTACTCATCGCCGCGCTGGCGGTGCCCGCCATGCCGGTGGAGTCGCCACGGGAACGGGCCACGATCATGGTGGCGGTGGACGTGTCGCTGTCGATGGCCGCCACCGACATCGAGCCGGACCGGCTGCAGGCGGCCAAAGACTCCGCCCAAGGCTTCGTGGAGACGCTCCCCGAGCGGTTCAACGTGGGGTTGGTGTCGTTCTCCTCCACTGCGACGGTGGTGGCCCCGCCGACGCAGGACCACGAGTCCGTGATCGCATCCATCGAGAACCTGCGGCTGGGGCCGGGGACCGCGATCGGTGAGGGGGTGTTCGCGTCCATGGAGGCCATCCGCAGCTTCGACGAGGACGCTGAGGAGGACCCGCCGCCGTCAGCGATCGTGCTGCTCTCCGACGGTGAGAACACCAGTGGGCGCGACATCCCACAGGCCTCAGCCGTGGCCGCGGAAGAGGAGGTGCCGGTGTCCACGATCGCCTTCGGCACCGGGGCGGCGATGATCGAGATCGACGGCTACCAGGTGCCGGCCGATATCGACAAGGAAGCGCTGAACGGGCTGGCCGAGGACACCGGGGGGAACTTCTACGAGGCCGAAAGCGACACCGAGCTCGACGAGGTCTACAACGACATCGGGTCCTCACTCGGCACGGAGTACGTGCATGAGGAGATCGTCACCCGGTTCGTCATGGTGGCGATCGTCCTGGCGGTGGCAACCGCATTGACCTCACTACTGTGGTTCCAGCGCCTTCCCTGAGGACAGGTGACCCAATCCCCCCTATTAGTGACTTTGGTCACACCCCTTAAGTCGGGGTTTACACCTTTTCCGACATGGTCACCAGTTAGCGTTGGCATGTTTGTCATGCCCATCTACATCGAGGAACGATGCCGAATACACCCGCACCCCCGGCCGCGATCTGCTTCGACCTGGACGACACCCTCATCGACGACGTCGCCGCGTCGTCCTCGGGGTTGCAGGCTGTCATGGAGCGGATCGGCCACACCGACTTCGGCGCCGCCCGCGCACTCTGGGCCACACAGACCGAGATCTCCTTCGGCGCCTACCTGCGCGGCCAGCTCAACCTTGAGGAGCAGCGCCGCGAGCGCATCCGCGCCCTGGCCGTCCAAGCCGGCCACAACGACATCGCAGACCAGCACTGCGACGAGCTCTACCAGCTCTACCTGGACGGGCACCGCACAGGCTGGCAGGTCTTCCCCGAGACCTTCCCGGTGCTGAGCGCCCTGGGTTCGGCCGGCTACCGCCTGGCGATCCTCACCAACGGTGTGGAGGCACTCCAGCACGCCAAGCTCCAGGCCCTGGAACTGACGCCCTACTTCCACGCCGTGGTCTGCGCCGACACCGCCGGTGCCGGCAAGCCGGAACCGCGCATCTTCCAGATCACCGCCCAGCGCCTGGGCGTCGAGCCCGGTGCCTGCTGGCACGTGGGCGACCAGGTCCAGGCCGACGGCGTCGGGGCCGCGAGCTCGGGCATGCGTCCGATCATTGTCGACCGGCGGGCCCGCCAGCCCGTGGACGGCATCACCACACTGCCCGACCTGGACGGACTTCTGGGGATGGTGGGCCTGCCCAGTGCGGCAACCACAGGCACGCTGTGACCCCGGCCGACGACTGGATGGTCCGTCGGGTCACCGCGCACCTGATCACCTCCGGCCCTGAGGGGCCGACCCTGCTCGGCGCCCGTGTGCTGTTCGGCGAGGATCCCGAGGACGTGGCACGCGGCCTGGGACGGTTGGCGCCGGACGCGCCGCTGGTGGCCGTGGACGTGCTCACCGAGGTCGTGAGCCTGCACCGGGGCCGAGCACTGCACGTGGACCGCCTGGTCTTCGCCGAACCCCGCCTGGCGTCCGCCTGGCCCGGGGTCGTACCCGCCGAGGGCCTGACTCCCGTGGTGCCCGCACTGGTGGACGAGGAGGAGGCCCCGCCACCGGACACGGCCCCCCGCATGCGCCGGTTCGCCTCCTACGGGATCGTCACCGACCCCGCCGGGCGCGTGCTGCTGACCCAGATCGCCGAGGGCTTCCCCGCGGCCGGAACCTGGCACCTGCCCGGCGGCGGTGTGGACACAGGTGAGGACGTGCGTGCCGCGCTGCGGCGCGAGGTACTCGAGGAGACCGGTCAGTACGGCGTGGTCGGTGAGCTCATCACCGTGGCCAGCCACCGCCGGACCCAGAGCTCGGGTACCGACATCTACTCGGTATGGGTGTTCTCCCACGTTCACGTGGGAGAACCAAGCCCACCCCACGTGACCGAGGTGGACGGTTCCACCGCCGACTGCGGCTGGTTCAGCCCGGTCGAGCTGACCGAACTGCGGCTGTCCACCACCGCCAGGCGCGGCCTGGACTTCCTGGTGCGGCACAACCAGCGCTGAGCGCTCTCGCGCGGCGGGTAGGGCCTTGGGCGCCGCCGGTGATTGCTACGGGGCCGTGCGGTCTAGACACCGGTGCGGTGGCGCAACCACCACAGGCCCGCACCCATGCCCAGGACCAGCACGCCGGTGCCGACCACGGGCAGGGGCAGGCTGGTCGCCAGGACCACGCACCCGACCAGGCCGGTGATCGGGGCGAGGATCGGCGGACGGTTCTCCTCGGGGCCCAGCCGCAGCGCCGAGGCGTTGGTGATGGCGTAGTAGACCAGGACACCGAAGGCGGAGAACGCGATCGCCCCGTGGAGGTCGGCGACCAGGATCAGGGCAATCACCACGGCGGCCACCACGGCCTCGGCCCGGTGGGGTACGCCGTAGCGCTCGTGCACGGTGGCCAGCGGGCGCGGCAGGTGTCCGTCGGCGGCCATGGCCGCGGTGGTCCGGGAGATACCCATCAGCAGGGAAACCAAGGCGCCAAGGCTGGCGATGGCCGCACCCGCCACCACGAACGGCACCATCATGGGGAACCCGGCGACCTGGACGGCGTCGACCAAAGGGGCGGTGCTGCCGGTCAGGCGCTCACGCCCCAACACGATGAGCAGGGCGGTACCGATCGCCAGGTAGAGGCACAGGACCACGCTCAGGGAGAGGGTGATCGCCCGGGGGATCGTGGTCGTCGGGTCGCGGACCTCGCCGCCCAACGTGGCGATCCTGGCGTAACCCGCGAAGGCGAAGAAGATCATCCCGGCAGCACCGAGCACCCCGAAGGAGCCGGGCCACGGCCCCAGGCCCTCGACCTCGACGACCGCGGACAGGCGCCCGCTGAGGACCATCGCGGCGAACACCGCGGCCAGGACGGCCAGGACCAGGAGGAGCAGGACCTTGATGACGAAGGTCGACCTGCGCACGCCCCGGTAGTTCACCGCGGCCAGGACCACGACCGCGGCGACGGCTATCGGCTTCTCCCAGCCCGGGAGCGTGTACGCGGCGAAGGTCAGGGCCATCGCCGCACACGAAGCGACCTTGCCGACGACGAAGGACAAGCCCGCCAAGTACCCCCAGAGTTCACCCAGGCGTTCGCGCCCGTAGATGTAGGTTCCGCCGTTCTCGGGGTGGCGGGCGGCCAATCGGGCGGAGGACACGGCGTTGCAGTAGGCGACCAGTCCCGCGATGAGAATGGCGACGGGCAGCCAGGCCCCAGCGCCCACCGCCGCCGGGGCGAAGACCGAGAACACGCCGGCGCCGAGCATCGCCGCGGCACCGATGGCGGCCGCGTCCACGGTGGTCAGCATCCGGGCGGGTCTGGCCTGCGGTCCGGAAGAAGTGGCCAACGGGTCTCCTTGAGTGAGTGCCTCCGACCCGGGTCGCGTCATCCTGGAACACCACAGGTTCGGTGTACGCGCCCCTCCCGGTCACCTCCGGCACGGGTCAAGGGCCGCCGGGACCGGGAGACCCGCCGGAGCGGGACGAAAGTCGAGTCCGACTTCCGAGTGTGCCCGATCCGGGTGACCGTCGGACGCGAACCCCCCTTCACGGAGTGTCCGGTAGCGGACGCGCGGAGATCAACTCGGCGCGGGAAGGGGTCGAAAAGGGGGCGGCAGCGGAGAACACAGCGAGGCCCCCGGCCGAAGCCGAGGGCCTGCTTGTCGTGGCCCATATCTCATGTGATCCGTCCGGCACGCTTCATCAGGTTGGGCGCCATGGTGTTCCGGTGTTGTCGTTGATGTCCTCCGCGGCCACCTGGCGCAGCTGCCGTGAGAGGTCGGACAGTGCCCGGGAGACGGCGAGCTCCTCGCCGATCTCCGGCACGTCCAGGTCAGACGGGTGTTTGCGGGCCATACCGTGGCCGCGCAGGGCCGTGCCGTCGTCGGCCATCATGCCCACTTCGGCCCAGGTGCGCGCGGTGTCCCCGTCACTCTCCTCCGCCACGACCAGGTCGACGTTCCACCGCTTCATCGTCTGCATGGCATCCGTTCCCTCTCCGTCCGCGCCCGGGCCGGGCGGGTGTTCGATGTGCGCGTCGGGCCCCGGGTAGACCAGGGCGTCGCGTCCCTGCTCTCTACCGAGCCAGTGCACTTGGTAGGGCGGTGTCCCCTCCGCACCCCGGACTTCGGTAACCACCCCCGTGCGTCGGTGGGTGTCGGCGCTCGGACTCTCGACGACCAGTCGGTCTCCTACCTCAGCTCGCATGGGTCCCCCACAAACCTCGCTTATGTCCATCATCCGCACTCCCCAGTGCTCCGACAGTGGCTTGGGCGTTTCGTTTCCCGTGTTATGCGAGGTTTTTGCCGGCCCGACCCGCAGAAGGGCCCTGGTAGCGTCACGGCGTGGCCCAGCACTACTTCGACTCCGATCCAGGCGCCGCCAGTCGGCCCTCCAGCGCCGACTTGGTCCTGCCCGACCTGCACCTGCGCCTGCACACCGACCGCGGCGTCTTCTCACCCGACAAGGTCGACCTCGGCACGCGGGTCCTGTTGGAGAGCGTCCCGGCACCACCTGCCGAGGGGCGCCTGCTCGACCTGGGATGCGGTTACGGGCCCATCTCCCTGACGATGGCCGCACGCGCCCCCGACGCCCAGGTCCTCGGCGTGGACGTCAACGCCCGGGCCGTGGGCCTGGCCCGCCGCAACGCCGCCGAGCACGATCTGGCGCACACGAGGTTCGCCGTGGTCTCCCCCGAGGGCGGCTTGGCCGTGGAACAGGGTGACGGGGGCGCACCCGCGACCCAGGACCTGCTGGGACCCTTCGACGCGATCTGGTCCAACCCGCCCATCCGCGTGGGCAAGATCGTGCTGCACTCGATGCTGCGTATCTGGCTCCACCGCCTCACCCCCACAGGCGTCGCCCACTTGGTGGTCCAGCGCCACCTCGGATCGGATTCACTGCAGAAGTGGCTCACGGACCAAGGCCTGCCGACCGAGCGGGCGGCCTCCCGCGCGGGCTTCCGTGTCCTGGCCGTGCGCCGGTCGCAGGGCACATGACTTCCAACGTGTCACAGGTCACGCGTGCGCGCGCGACCCCCGACCGGTAATCTGTACCGACCACCGCCGGAACCCCCGGCCCACACCACGAGGAACACACCGCAGTTGAGCACGCAGTTGCGTCCCACGGACGTCAAACGCCTGAACCGCCAGTGGCGCAGGCGCACCGAGGGGCGTCTGGCCCTTCTCGTCGAGTCCGTCACCCAGCCCTACAACCTGGGGTCGATTCTGCGCACCTGCGCGACGTTCGGGGTCGACCGGCTCTGGCTCACGGGAAACAGCGCCGACCCCGACGACCCCAAGGTCGGCAAGACCGCGTTGGGCACCGCCGCCAAGGTCGGCCACCAGAGGCTGGCTACCACCGCCGAAGGTCTGGACGCCGCGCGCTCCGACGGCTTCAAGGTGGTCGCGGTCGAACTCGCCAAGGGTGCGGTGCCCCTGCACGCGGCTCCGTTGGAGCCCGACGTGTGCCTGGCTGTGGGTGCCGAGGACCACGGCTGCTCCCCCGCCCTCTTGGCGGGCGCGGACGCCGTCACGTACATTCCCCAGATCGGCCGAGTCGGATCGCTGAACGTGGCCGTGGCCACCGCGATCGCCCTCGCCGAGGCCCGCCGCCGCGAGTGGGCCACCCTCGACGGAGAGACCGACGCCCCTGTCGAAAGCTGAGCGGGCGGGAATCTTTTCCCGGCTCCCAGCGTCTCCGAGTTGACACAGGCCACTCCCATCACATAACCAACGCGCGCAAGCGCAGAGAGAGGAACAGTGGACCCGTCTCGAAGTACCAGCAGCATCCCTCAGGGATGCTGTGACCCAGACTCCGACGAGCCCCCTTCTGTGAAGGGCGCGCACCTTCGTAGGAACCCTGCCACCGGGCAGAACCAGGCGGTGCGTGCCCGATGAGCACCGTCCTCAGTATCGCCTTCGGGGCACTGGTGGTCTTTCTGATCACCGTGGTGACGGGATACTTCGTCGCCCAGGAATTCGGCTACATGGCGGTCGACCGCTCGCGGCTGAAGGCGCGCGCCGCCGCGGGTGACACCGGCGCCAAACGCGCCCTGGCCATCACCAGTCGAACATCCTTCATGCTTTCCGGTGCCCAGCTGGGCATCACGGTCACCACCCTTCTGGTCGGTTACGTCGCCGAACCGATGATCGGCCAGGGTGTCGGTGAACTTCTCGGTGTCGCGGGTGTACCGGCTGGCACCGGCCTCGCCATCGGCATCGCCCTGGCCATCCTGTTCTCCACCGTCATCCAGATGGTGTTCGGCGAGCTCTTCGCCAAGAACCTGGCCATCGCCCGTCCCGAGCCGGTGGCCCGCTGGCTGGCCCTGTCCACCGGCATCTACCTCAAGGTCTTCGGCCCCGTCATCTGGCTGTTCGACCAGGCGGCGATCTGGCTGCTGAAACTGGTGAAGATCACCCCGGTGGAGGACGTCCAGCACGCGGCGACCCCGCGTGACCTGGAACGGATCATCGCTGAATCCCGTCAGACCGGCGACCTTCCCGCCGAGGTGTCCACCCTGCTGGACCGCACCCTGGACTTCCACGACCGCACCGCCGGGCACGCGATGATCCCGCGTCCCGAGGTGACCACCGTGGAGGAGGGCGAACCGGTCAGCCGGGTCGTGGAACTCATGGCCTCCGACCACTCCCGTTTCCCGGTCCTGGGCGACGGCGTGGACGACATCGTGGGCGTGATCTGCCTGCGCGACGTGCTCGCGCTGGGCGACCGCGACCTGTCCGGTGTCCGAGTCAGCGAGGTGGCGCGGGCGACCGTCATGGTCCCGGCCTCCCTCCCCCTGCCGGGCGTGCTGGACCAGCTCCGCGAGGCCGATGAGGAGTTCGCCTGCGTGGTGGACGAGTACGGCGGCCTGGCCGGCGTCATCACCACCGAGGACCTGGCCGAGGAGTTGGTCGGTGAGATCGCCGACGAGCACACCCCCGAAGAGGAGTCCCCCGCGCACTTGGACGGGGAGAACGGCTACGTCGTCCCCGGGGCGCTGCACATCGACGAGGTCGAGCGGTTGATCGGCCACGACCTACCCTCGGGTGACTACGAGACCATAGGGGGTCTGGTCATCCACGAGCTGCACCGCCTGCCGGGTGTGGGCGACCGCGTGGACCTGCCCCTGCCCCGGCCGGCCAGCGCCCATGACGGCGACCCCGACATGGCGCTGACCCTGACGGTGAACGCGGTCCAGCGGCACGTGCCGCACACGGTGGAGCTGCGGCTGCACGAGGCCGCTGACGAGGGCGCACGGGAGGTGCGGGCATGAGTGACATGAACGTGTGGTTGGCCATGGTGCTGACCGTGGTGTTCATCGCGCTGAGCGGCTTCTTCGTGGCGATCGAGTTCGCCTTGGTGGCGGCCCGGCGCTACCGGCTGGAGGAGGCCGCGCACAGCAGCGCCTCGGCACGGGCGGCGCTCAAGAGTGCCCGAGACCTGTCGCTGCTGCTGGCCGGCTCCCAACTGGGTATCACCCTGGCCACGCTGGCCCTGGGAGCGGTGTCCAAGCCGGCTTTCCACCAGCTGTTGGAGCCCTTGTTCGGCGGCCTGCCGACCGGTGTCTCCTACGTGCTGGCGTTCACCTTCTCCCTGATCATCGTGACGTTCCTGCACCTGGTCGTGGGCGAGATGGCCCCCAAGTCCTGGGCGATCTCGCACCCGGAGAAGTCCGCGACCATGCTGGCGATACCGATGCGGGCCTTCATGTGGGCGACCCGGCCGGCGATCGTGATGCTGAACGGCATGGCCAACTGGGTACTGCGCCGCTTCGGGGTGCAGGCGGTGGACGAGCTGGTAACCGGCCACAACCCGGAGGACGTGCGGGAGCTGGTCGAGCACTCGGCCAAGGCGGGCGCACTGGACTCGGAGCGCCGCGACCAGCTGGCCACGGCGCTGGAGGTCAACTCCCAGCCGCTGCACGAGCACGTCACCCCGCGCGCGGAGATCGCTTGGGTGGCACCGGAGGCGGGTTTGGACGAGATCAAGCGCGTCTCCCGTGAGTCCACGCACCTGCGGCTGGTCGTGATGGAGGGCGGTGAGCCCATCGGTGTCCTGCACGTGCGCGAGGTGCTCACGAGCCCAGCCGGGACCACCGCCGCCGACCTGATGCGCCCGGTGCTGACGTTGGCCGCGAGCACGCCGATGTACGCGGCCATGGGCATCATGCGGGAGAGCCGCAGCCACCTGGCCCTGGTCGAGGAGGAGGGTGAACTGGTGGGTCTGGTGACCCTCCAGGACATCCTGGACCGGCTTCTGCTGTTGGACACCGCTGCTTAGGAGCCGCGGTGCCGGTATCCCACGGGGAGGGTCTTTGGCCCTCCCCGTTTCGTGTCGCAGGACCCGTGTTCGGTGTCCTGTGCGGTGCTGACCTGCGGGTGCGGAATGACGTGGGGGGTAGGGCGTGTGGGCAGTGCCGGTTTTTGTGGTGGCGGTGCGTGCGCCACCACCGGTTGGCCGCGGCCGCGGAGCGGTGGGGCGCGGGCCGCGCACACGTCGGGCCGGCCACACCTGGGTGTGGCCGGCCCTCGGTTCGCGGTCCCGCCGGGCGGGAGACCTAGGCGGTCTTCGTGGTCAGCTTGACCTCGATGTTGCCGCGGGTGGCGCGGGAGTAGGGGCACATCTGGTGGGCGTCGGCCACGAGCTTCTCCGCCTCGGCCTGCTCCAGGCCCGGGATGGTGACGGTCAGCTCGACCGCGATGTCCAGGCCCTCGTCACCCTTGCCCAGGCTGACCTGGGCGTCGATGGTGGAGCTGTCGACGTTGGCCTTGGCCTGGCGGGCGACGTTCTTCAGGGCACCGTGGAAACAGGCACCGTAACCGACGGCGAAGAGCTGCTCGGGGTTGGTGCCCGGGCCGTCGTCACCGCCCAGGCCCTTGGGCACGGACAGGTCGACCGAGAGGCGGTCGTCGTCGGTCCGCCCGAAGCCCTTGCGGCCCTCGCCGGAGACGCTGGCGTTGGCGGTGTAGAGAACGTTGTAGGCCATACTGATCCCTCTCTCGGGCCCGACCGTTCGCCGGGCCCCGTGTTGAGCTGGTGTGGTGTGGTTCAGCTTCCGGCGTCGGCGCCGCGGTCGGTTCGCTTGGCGGACCCCTCCACGGCGTCCGTCACCGAACGGGTGACGTGGTCGAGCAGCGCGCGCAGGTCTTTCACCCGTTCTGGGGGCAGGTCGGTCGCGCACAGGACTCGTTCGGGGATCTCCCCGGCCCGGTCGCGCAGTTTGGCACCCTGCTCGGTGATGCTGACGTGGACGATGCGTTCGTCTTCGGGCCCCCGTCTGCGGGTGAGGAGCCCGGCGCTCTCCATCCGGCGCAGCAGTGGTGAGAGCGTGCCCGTGTCCAGGCTCAGGGCCCGACCCAGTTCCTTGACCGGGAGGGTGCTCCGTTCCCAGAGCACGAGCAGCACCAGGTACTGCGGATAGGTGAGGTCCAGGTCGGTGAGGAGCTCCCGGTAGAGCCCGGTCAGTGCGCGGGACGCGGTGTAGAGGGAGAAGCACAGCTGCCGGTCCAGCGCGAGGGGGTTTCCCCCGTCGGCACCTGACATGGACCCTCCCTCTTGTACGTGGCTGCTCGGCACCACTGTACCAGAAACTAATTGCGCACAACATGGTTGGACACAACTAATATGGGACACAACGCCCCCCGGGGAGGGGGAGGCCCCGAGGTTACGGGCCCGCGCCAGCCGGCGCGGGCCCGACGTTTCAGAGGAAGCGCACGCCCTGGGCCAGGGGCAGCTCACCGCCGTAGTTGACGGTGTTGGTCGCCCGGCGCATGTACGCCTTCCAGGAGTCCGAACCCGACTCCCTGCCCCCGCCGGTGTCCTTCTCACCGCCGAAGGCGCCACCGATCTCCGCGCCGGAGGTACCGATGTTGACGTTGACGATGCCGCAGTCGGACCCGGCCGCGGCCAGGAAACGCTCGGCCTCGGCCTGGTCCTGGGTGAAGATCGCCGACGACAGGCCCTGCGGCACCCCGTTGTGCAGTTCCACCGCCTCATCGAAGGTGCGGTAGGTCAGCACGTACAGGATCGGCGCGAAGGTCTCCTCCCGCACCACCTCCGTCTGCCCCGGCATCCGTACGACCGCGGGCTCGACGTAGTAGGCCTCCGAGGCGTCCTTCTCCAGGCGCCGCTCACCACCCACCAGCACGTCGCCGCCGTCGGCCTTGGCCCTTTCCAAGGCGCCAAGCATGGCCTTGTGCCCGCGCTCCCCCACCAGCGGACCGACCAGGGTCGATTCCTCGTAGGGGTCCCCGATGCGCTCGCGCAGCTGTTTGTAGCCGTCCACGACCCGCTCGGTGACCTCGTCGACCACGTCCTCGTGCACGATCAGTCGGCGCAGCGTGGTGCAGCGCTGCCCGGCGGTCCCCGCCGCCGAGAACACACTGCCGCGCACCACCAGGTCCAGGTCCGCGGAGGGGCCCACCACAGCGGCGTTGTTCCCGCCCAGCTCCAACAGGTAGCGGCCCATCCGGGCGGCCACCTTGGGTGCCACGGTCCGGCCCATCGCGGTCGAGCCGGTGGCCGACAGCAACGACACCCGCTCGTCGCTCACCAGGACGTCGCCGACCTCGGCCCCGCCCAGCACCACCCGGTGGACGTCGGAGGGCGCACCGACCTCGGCCGCGGCACGCATGAGCAGCCCGTGGCAGCCCAGCGCGGTCAGGGAGGTCAGTTCCGAGGGCTTCCACACGACGGTGTTCCCGCACACCAGTGCCACGCAGGTGTTCCACGACCACACGGCGACGGGGAAGTTGAAGGCGGTGATCACACCGACCACGCCCAGCGGGTGCCAGGTCTCCATAAGCCGGTGCCCGGGCCGCTCGGAGGGCATGGTGCGCCCGTAGAGCTGCCGGGAAAGGCCCACGGCGAAGTCGCAGATGTCGATCATCTCCTGGACCTCGCCCAAGGCCTCGGAGCGGATCTTGCCCGCCTCGATGGTGACCAGCTCGGCCAGATCGGCCTTGTGCTCGCGCAGCAGCTCACCGAGCCGGTAGACGAGCTGTCCGCGCTCCGGGGCGGGGGTGTCCCGCCAGACAGAGGTGAAGGTGTCCCGCGCCGTCGCCACGGCACGCGTGGTGGACTCAGGGGTGTCGAACTCGACGGGGAACAAGTCCTGGCCGGTGATCGGCGTACGAGCCGCGCCGGGAGCCCCGAGAGGTTCGGGCAGATGGGTTACACCGCACCGTTCCAGAGCGGTCCTGGCCCGGTCGGCGAGGACCTCTGTGTCGGGGAGGGCACCATTGTGCATGTGTTTCTCTCTCCGTTGAGAGGGGGAGTCGGTCACCACTCACCCTGTCAACTCCGGGGCCCCCGGTCCACCCCCAGCGTCCAGACCCCGACCGTGGCGCGGCCCCGCCCCGGCGTGTCAGTGGGAAACGTTAGACTCGCACGGCCCGTACCCAACCCAGACAGCTGGCCCGTGCACCACGACACCACTCCCGAAGAGGACCGCGCTGAACTCCCCGAGCCCCGGCTGGTCCTGGCCCGCTCCGGATTCAGCGCGGCCGAGCCCCTGTTCGCCGCCGACCTGCGCGCGAGCACCGACCTGAGCCAGGCCAGGGAGGCGATCGCCTCGCACGCCTCCCGACTGTGGACCGAATCCACCCGCACCGGGAGCGGCCCCGTCGACGACCGCCCCCTGTACTGGACCCGCCTGGTGCTCTCCTCCCGTCTGCGCGCCTGGGAGCCCTCCTTCCCCCTGTCCGACGCGGAGCGCGACGAGCTCATCCACCTGCTCGACACCACGTCCCGCGGCATCACCGACCTGGACTTCCCCCCGGGTGACCGGTGGGTCCGAGTGGTGGTCACGGGGTTCGACCCCTTCCGCCTGGACGAGGACCTGGAGTGCTCCAACCCGTCCGGCGCCTCGGCCCTGGACCTCAACGGGTGGACCTTCCCCGTGGGGGAGCGCACCGCCGTGGTGCGCTCGGCCGTCTTCCCGGTGCGCTGGGCCGACTTCGACGCCGGACTGGTGGAAGAAGCCCTGGCCGGACAGTACGGGGTGGCCGACGCGGTCATCACTCTGAGCCGAGGCCGCCCCGACCGGTTCGACCTGGAGACCTGGAACGGCGTGTGGCGGGGAGGCGGCCGGGACAACCTGGGGGTGTCCCGGACCGGCCGAGCCCCGGTGCCCGGCCCCCAGGCACCGGAGTGGACGCGCTCCTCCCTGCCCGCGGAGCGGATCGTGGAGGCGGTGGCCGGACGCTACACGGTCGTGGCCAACACCGAGGTGACCGAGGTCCCCGTCGGCGGCGGCGAACCCGTGCGCCGCCCGCACGGCCCCAACCCTGATTCGTCAGCGCGGCGCGGGGGCGGCGGCGACTACCTGTCCAACGAGATCGCCTACCGGAACACGCTTCTGCGCGACCGCGCCGGGACCGAGACCGCCGCCGGGCACGTGCACCTGCCCAAGACCTCGCGGCCGGACGAGCACGTGGACGCGCTGGCACAGGTGAGGTCCATCGTGGCCTCCGTGGCCGGGCGAAGGCCACGGTGAGACACGCGCGGGCGCGGGGCGCGCGATATAATTCGCTTTGCACCCCAAAAGGGGCACTTTCTCACGCTGAGAAACCACACCATCGCCCTGAGGTTATCTTTCGGCGCCACAGCTCCGATATGGTCCCCTCGTGGCTGTCACCTCTCTGCGACGAAATCTCACCCTCAGCGCCGCCCTGGGTCTGCTGCTGATCCCAGGCTGTCACGCTGTGGAGAACGCCCTGCCCTACGCCGAGACCATCGAGTTCTCACCGGACGCCCTCGAGGCGCTGGAGACCCGCACCGTCTCAGTGGAGGCCGACAACAGCACCGTGCGCTACCGGTATCCGGTCCTGGGCGAGTCACACCCGCTGACCATGGCGACCCGGACCGCGATGGCCGAGCGCCAGACGGCGTTCCTGGAGAACCTGTCCGACCGCGGCAGCCCCGAGCTGACCCAGGACGTGGACCTCCTCGCCGTTTCCGACGACGTGCTCGGGGCCAGGGTCACCTCCCACTCCTCGGGCGTGCGCGACAGCGGCACCGAGTCATCCACGTTCTGGTACTCCGCCGCAAGCGACGACGTGCTGCCGTGGACCTCCCTGTTCCAGGACGAGGAAGCTCTGGAAGCCGCGCACCTGGCGGTCGCGGACGTTCTCCAGGACGGCTACGACATGCCGCTGCAAGAGCTGCCCGGCGTGATCGGCGGGGTCGCCGTGCGCGCCGAAGCCGAGGCCGACCCCGACTCCGTCTCGGCCGCCGCCTCCGACCCCCCCGAGGAAGAGACCGGCGGAGAGGAGACCGGCGATACGGGCGACGTGGACGACGGTTCGGCCGACGACGGAGAGGACGGTTCCGCGGACCGGGCACCCGAGCCCGGCGACACCGACCTGACCGACTCGGAGGAGGCTTGGGAGGCCGCTGAGCGCTGGTCGGCCTCTCCACTGGCCGACCTGGCCTTCAGCTCCGCCGGCGGCATGGCCGTGCGCATGGACCCCAGCGAGGTCCCGGGCGCCGGACGGGTCGACGAGGTCCTCCTGCCGGTCGAGCCTGAGGAGGCCGAGGACGTGCTCTCCCAGCTCGGCTACCAGGCCCGCAGCGCCGCCGTCGCCGGCAACGCCGACACCGAGGACTTCCCCTTCGACGGGTCCCTGAGCGCGGAGGGCCACACCTTGGACTGCGAGCAGCTCAAGTGTGTGGCACTGACCTTCGACGACGGCCCCGGCGAACACACCGAAGACCTCTTGGACATGCTCGACGGCTACGACGCCAAAGCCACCTTCTACGTGCTGGGGTCCCTGGTCAGTGAGTTCCCCGAGGTCGTGGAGCGCACCCACGCCGACGGCCACGAGATGGGCAACCACACCTGGAAGCACGACGACCTCACGACCCTGTCCGCCGACGAGGTGAACGCTGACCTGGACCGCACCGACGAGGCCGTCAGGGAGGTCACCGGCGAGGACCCCCTGACCATGCGCCCGCCCTACGGCGCGCTGGACGGAACCGTACGCGGAGCCACCAAGCACCCGATCATCCTGTGGGACGTGGACACCATGGACTGGCAGAGCCGCGACACCGGCGAAGTGGCCGGCCACGCGCTCACCGAGACCAAGCCCGGCAGCGTGGTCCTGTTCCACGACATCCACGAGACCAGCGTCGACGCCATTCCCGACATCCTCGAAGGGCTGCACGGGGAGGGGTACCACTTCGTGACCGTCAGCGACCTGTTCGGGCTGGAGGGCATGGAGCCGGGAGACGTCTACACCGACGCCCAGGTGAACTGAGGGACTGACCGGAAGAGCCGCCCGGTGAGCGCCGGGCGGCTCTCCTCTTCTCCACCGTGGCCTTCACGTCAGCATTGACGCTCGGTTTGAACGTACGTACACTCAATCCCTGGCATCAACTTACGATACCGTAGGTTTCGGTACCGTAAGTTACACAACCGTAGGTAGAACTGCGCACAGCCACGAGGTGAGAGATGACCACGACCCCCCAGAGCCCATCCCTCCAGCAGGATGAGGACCGCCGAAGCGACAGCGGGCTCGAACACGATCTGGATCCGGAGGAACGCGGCCGCGCGGAGCGGCTCACCGTGTTCGGCTACGCCCTGATCCCGCTGCTGGCATTGGCCGCCGCGGTGCCCTTCGCCTGGGGATGGGCTCTGAACTGGGTGGACATCACGATCGGTGCCGTCTACTACCTGATCGGCGGCCTGGGCATCACGGTCGGCTTCCACCGGCACTTCACCCACGGTTCCTTCAAGGCCAAGCGCCCGCTCCGGATCGCCTTGGCACTGGCCGGGACCATGGCCTTCCAGGGAAGTGTCATCAAGTGGGTGGCCGACCACCGCCGCCACCACAAGTACGCCGACGCCGAGGGCGACCCGCACTCCCCGTGGCGCTTCGGCGACGACTGGAAGTCCGTGGCCAAGGGCCTGTACTACGCGCACATGGGCTGGATCTACCTGGACCGGAGGCAGACCTCCCTGCGCCGTTTCGCACCGGACCTGCTCAAGGACAAGGACGTCGTGGCGGTCGACCGATGGGCCGGCACCGTCTTCCTGTTCTCCATGCTGTCCCCGGCGGTCATCGGTGGCCTGGTCACCATGTCCTGGTGGGGCGCGTTCACCGCGTTCTTCTGGGCGAGCCTGGTCCGCTTGGCGCTACAACAGCACGTGACCTGGTCCATCAACTCCATCTGCCACACCATCGGCGAGGAGAACTTCGAGGTCCGCGACCGCTCCCGCAACGTGTGGTGGCTGGCCATCCCGTCCTTCGGCGAGTCCTGGCACAACCTGCACCACGCCGACCCGACCTGCGCCCGCCACGGTGTGCTCAAGGGCCAGATCGACATCTCGGCCCGGGTCATCTGGATGTTCGAGAAGTTCGGCTGGGCCACCAAGGTCCGCTGGCCCAAGAGCGAACGGCTCGCAGCCAAGCGGGTCAAGGCCGCCTAGAACACAACCACCACCCGCCGACCTCTCCCATCCCCTGCCAGGTCGGGGCCGACGGGGTCCATTCCTGGGCCACCGTAAAGAGTCCTTACTCACTCCAAGGTCCTGACCTGGCCTTATCTTTGCCCTACTCGCCCGGGTCGCATACATTTCAACGCGTGAACGTTACCTCTTTGATGCACAAAACCCGTTTCGCTGCGGTCGGCGGGCTTCTGATCGCCTCGGGGTTGGTCGTGGGGCCTGCGGCACCCGCTGCGGCCGGACCCGCCGACGAGGCCCCGGACTGCACCGAGGACAAGTGTGTGGCACTGACCTTCGACGACGGCCCCGGCCAGTACACCGACGAGCTGCTCGACATGCTCGACGAGCACGACGCCAAGGCCACCTTCTACGTGCTGGGCTCCAACGTGGGCGGCTTCACCGATGAGGTGGAGCGCATGGCCGAGGACGGCCACGAGGTCGGCAACCACACCTGGGACCACGCCGACCTGACCACGCTCTCCGCCGAGGAGATCGGGGAGGACCTCGACCGCACCGACGAGGCCATCAGCGAGGTCACCGGCGAGGCCCCCCTGACCATGCGTCCGCCGTACGGGGCGCTCGACGACACCGCCCGCGACGCCGTCGACCACCCCGTGCTGCTGTGGGACGTGGACACCTTGGACTGGCAGAGCCGTGACAGCGACAAGATCCTCGACGTCACCTTGGACGAGACCTCCGACGGCAGCGTCGTCCTGTTCCACGACATCCACGAGACCAGCGTCGACGCCATCCCCGACGTCCTGGAGGAGCTGGAGGACGAGGACTACGAGTTCGTGACGGTCAGCGACCTGTTCGACGACGAACTCGAACCGGGCACGGCCTACACCGACGCCCGGTCCAAGTAGGCGGAGTCCTGCTGGGCCCCCGTCAGAGCATCGTCCGCAGGATCTTCTCCTTGACCTGGGTGATGGGTGCGTAGGCCACCCGCATGGTGTCCATCAGCAGGGACTTGTCCAGGACGGACTTGGTGTGGGAGAAGGTGTCGATGGACGCCGCCGAGTGGTAGGCGCCCATACCGCTCTCCCCCACCCCGCCGAAGGGCAGGTCCGGCACGGCCAGGTGGGCGATCGGCAGGCCGAAGCCCAGGCCGCCCGAGGAGGTCTCGGTGGTCAGTCGGCGCTTGGTGGCTTCGGAGTTGGTGAAGCCGTACAGGGCCAGGGGCTTGTCGCGCTCGTTGACGAACCTGATCGCCGCGTCCAGGTCCGGGACCCGCACGACCGGCAGGATCGGCCCGAAGATCTCCTCCGCCATCACCGGGGTGTCCGGCTGGACGTTGCCGAGCACGGTGGGCGCGATGTAGAGGTTCTCGCGGTTGGTCCGGCCGCCCGCGACCACGTCGCCGCTCTCCAGCAGCGCGCTGAGCCGGTCGAAGTGGCGCTCGTTGATGATGCGCCCGTAGTCAGCGCTCTGCGCGGGGTCGGAGCCGAACATCTCACTGATGGCTTCGGCCAGCTCCTTCTGGAGCTCCTCGGCGGTGTCCCCGACGGCGAGCACGTAGTCGGGCGCCACGCAGGTCTGGCCCGCGTTGGTGTACTTGCCCCACGCGAGTCGGCGGGCCGTGGTGGCCAGGTCGACACCCGGTTCGACGACCGCCGGGCTCTTGCCGCCCAGTTCCAGGGTCACCGGCGTCAGGTGCTTGACCGCGGCGGACATGACGATGCGCGCCACCGCCGAGTTCCCGGTGTAGAAGATGTGGTCGAAGCGTTCTTCCAGCAGGGCGGTGCTTTCCGCGATGCCGCCCTCCACCACGGCGACCGCCTCGCTGTCCAGGTAGCGCGGGATCAGGTCGGCCAGCGCGCTCGAGGTCGCCGGGGAGATCTCGCTGGGCTTGACGACGGCGCTGTTGCCAGCGGCGATCGCACCGACCAGAGGGGACAGGGCCAGGTTGATCGGGTAGTTCCAGGGGCTGACGATCAGCACGGTGCCCAGGGGTTCGCGCACTCGGCGGGCTTTGGCCGGGGCCAGGCTCATCGGCACGGACACGCGCTGCGGGCGCAACCAGGAGGCCAGGTTCTTGAGCGTGTGGTCGATCTCGTTGACCACGAACCCGATCTCGGTGGTGTGGGCCTCCACGGCGGATTTGCCCAGGTCGGTCTTGAGTGCGCTCTCCAGGGTGGTGCGCTCCTCGGTGAGCATGCGCCGCAGGGCGCGCAGCTGGGCGCGGCGCCAGGAGAGCGGCTTGGTGCGGCCGCTGTCGAAGGTGGCGCGCAGCTTCGCGACGATCGGCGGGATCTCGGTGGTCAGAGTCAGGGGTTCAGGAGTCTGGGTGTTGGCCATGCCACAATGCTAAACGAAAATGTTTCGTTTCCAATAGGTGAACTGGCATAAGATTCACCCATGACGACGGACCATCTGCCGGACACCACCGCAAAGGCACCCAACCGGGGCCGGCCGCGGGACGTGAGCCGGGACCGCGCGCTGATGGACGCCACCCTCGCCGAACTCCAGCTGCACGGCTACAGCGGCCTGACCACCGCCGCCGTGGCCCGCCGGGCCGGGGTCTCCACAGCCACCCTCTACCGCCGCTGGCGGTCCAAGGAACACCTGGTCGTGGGGGCCGCACAGGCTTGGGCCGAGAACCTGGGCCCCGATGCCGACACCGGCTCCCTCCGCTCGGACCTGGGCAGGCTCCTGCACGACAAGGCCACCGCACTGGAAGGCTCTTCGGGCCGCCTACTGCGCGCCGTGCTCGGGGAAGCCGCCCACAACCGTGCGCTGGCCGACGTACTGTTCGAGCACTTCGTGCTCCCCCTGCAGGAACGGGTCCTCGCCCTGTTGGAGAGAGGCGTGCAGAGAGAGGAGATCCCGCCGGTGGACGATCCACTGGTCGTGGCGGAGATGGTCATCGGCCCGATGGTCAGCCACACCTTCCTCGTTCCGGCGCAGGCAAGCGGCGACCCCGAGACCAGCCCGGGTAGCGATATCGCCGAACGGCTGCTCCCCTATCTGCTCCGGGCCCTGGGGCACAGCTGAACTGATGGGGGATGAGAACTGGTGGAACGGCACCACCAGCACGACCACCTTTACGTCGTAGATTATGATGCGCGGCCCGTGCGCCCAGTCAGGACCTGGATCCGCACGCGGAGCAGCCTTTGGAGCATGACCGGGTACACGTGCAGGAGGACCCCTAAGCCCAGCAGCCACAGGGCACCCGTCCAGGAGCCCATGGATACGGCGGCCGCGGCCAGGGCCAAGGCGACCGCCAGGCACAGCAGGTGCCCGGCCTCCGAGCTCCGGGTGTGCTGGTCGAGGCCGGTCAGCCCTGCCCGTGTGCCGTCGAACCCGCGGCCGCGTTCAACAACCCTGTTCCACCCGACCGCGCCCAGGACTCGCCCGTACAGGCGCGCGCCGAGCCTCCCGTACAAGGGGACTTCCCAGCGGCGTACGCGGAACCACGCGTGTTGGAGCGGCCCGCTGCGAGCGTCGAGGGCCACGGAGACCCCGGCCATCAGCATGAAGTGCGCGATCCAGGCGAAGACGAAGCCCGTCGGGCCGATCATGATCCACGCGGCGGCGACGGCGGCCGCGGTGCTCACGGCGGCGGCCACGGAGACGATGGCGGCCCGTGCCCGTGACGGAGGCGCGACCGCCTCGCGCACCGTGCCCTCGTCCCGGTCGCCTTGCCCGCCACTCCCCCACCTCGTCATCCGGGACAGCCTACCGACCGGCCTGGTCAACGCGCCGACAGCGGTCCCGTTTCCGGTACGGCGGGCCCCGGGAGAGGAGGATGGTGGTGGATGCACGAGAACGGACCCTCGGAGGGCTGCCACCATGGCCGAGCACAAACCTGAGCGCCCCCTGGTCATGCGGATCGGCCACCACGAACTGGTCGTCCGGCAGCGCTACGAGGCGGTGAGCATCGCCAACGACCTCCTCATCGCGCTGTGGTTCATCGCGGGCAGCATCCTGTTCTTCTTCCCGGACCAGATGACCCTCGGAACGTGGTGCTTCCTGGCGGGCAGCGTGGAATTGCTCATCCGGCCCCTTATCCGACTCAGCCGCCAAGTCCACCTGCGGCGCATGCGGGCACGAGGCCGGCTCCACGGCCTGCCGCCGGAATCGGCACTCGACTACTGAACGCGGCGGCCACCGGACTCAGGCCGCGGATTCATCGGTCGTTCCTCCGCCCCATGCCGAGCACGGCCAGCGCTCCCTAGGGTCGGGAACATGGCAACCACACATTCCACCGAAGAGATCCGGCGCATAGCCATGGAACTCACCGCACAGTCGGAGTCGGGGCTCGCCTACTGCACCGACGGGTTCGACATCGAGCGCTTCCACCGCATCGGCGCACTGGCCCGCGACCTGATGCAGACGGTGGCGCGCGACGACCTCCCGGCCTACGAGCCCGACGTCGCCGCCAGCGCCGGCTACACCACCCCCAAACTCGACGTGCGCGCGGGTGTCTTCGACCCGTCCGGCCGGGTGCTCCTCGTCCGCGAGGTCTCCGACAGGGGCCGGTGGACCCTGCCCGGCGGCTGGTGCGACATCCTCGAGAGCCCCAGGGAGGCGATCGAGCGCGAGACCAAGGAGGAGGCCGGCCTGCCGGTGCGCGCGATCCATCTCGCGGGGGTCCTCGACCGCCACCGGTGGCCGCACGTACCCGTCTACGATCGGCACATCTACAAGCTCCTGTTCGTGTGCGAGCCCCTGGCCGAGCTCGATGCCGCCTTCACCAGCGCCGAGACCAGCGAGGTGGGGTGGTTCGCCATGGAGGACCTGCCGGAGTTGTCCGTGGCGCGGGTCCTGCCGGAGCAGATCGCCCTGCTGCACGAGCACTGGTCGTCGCCCGGCCCGGCGCACGTGGATTGAGCGCGCGCCATCCGGGGCGCGCGGTCAGCAGAGGGTGTCCGGTGCGGCCGGGGATCACGGAAACGGGAGAGCAGGACGCGGGGGATCAGGGAAACGACCAGTGTTGTGCTCCCCCGCCACAGCCCCCGTTGTGGGGGTTTTCGGGCCGCTGTACGTTCACCTCGCCAGGAGTAAACGGGCGCGCTCCCACCCACCGGAGGGGGCTCCCGCGCACCGGAAGGAAAAGGTGGTCGTCATGGCAGCACCCCGACAGGTCATGGGGGCGGTCGCCCTCGGTCTCGGACTCGCGATGACGGCCTCGACGGTCTCGGCCGCACCGGCCCCGGACGAACTCGTCCCCGTGCCGGCACCGGACGTGGAGGGCCCGCTGCCGGGAAGCGCGCCCGGCGACCCCGAGTCCGACGACATCGAGGACACCTACCCGTTCTTCGCAACCGACGCCGACCTGGAGGCGTACGGCTACGTCGAGGAGGAGTTCCTGGTCTCCGGCACCGCCAACAACTACTCCGACGGCGCCGTTGCCTCCGAGCACCCCTACCGGACCCGGGTGGTGGTGCGCCGCCCCGCCCAGGAGCGGGACTCCAACGCGACCGCCCTGGTCGAGTGGCAGAACGTGACCGCGGGCAACGACCTCGACGCGCTGTGGGCGCCCAGCGCCGACCACATCATGCGTTCGGGCTACACGTGGGTGGGGGTCTCTGCTCAGCACGTGGGGGTGTCCCAGCTGGCCGAGTGGAGCCCGGCACGCTACGGCGACCTGGACGTCACCGACGGCGGGGCGGTCGACGACGACCAGCTCTCCTACGACGTGTTCACGCAGGCGGCCCAGGCACTGCGGGTTCCCGGGGGCGGCCCCCTGGCCAGCGGACTCGAGTACGAACAGGTCCTGGCGATCGGCGCCTCCCAGTCGGCCAGCCGGATGACCGTCTACTACGACGAGGTCCTCCCCCACACCGAACCGGTCTTCGACGGCTACGGGTTCATGGTCGGCACCGCCCCCGAGGGCGACCGGCCCGAACCGGTCTTCCACGTGCTGGCGGAGACCGACGTGATCGGCACCGCTCCCCGCCAGGACACCGACACCTACCGCCAGTGGGAGGTGGCCGGTGCGGCGCACTCGGGCTGGGAGGGCAGGGAGGCCCGGGAGGACCTGGAGGAGCGCGACCTGGGCGGCCAGGACGAGTTCGACTGCACCGAACCGCCGTTCAGCCGGGTTCCGCTGCAGCACCCGCTCAACGCCTCCTACGACCACCTGCGGGACTGGGCCGCCGACGGGACGCTGCCGCCGTCCGCCGAGCCGATCGAGCGGAGCGCGACCGACGACGTCCGGCGTGCCGAGGACGGGCACGCCCTCGGCGGGATCCGGCTCTCCCAGCTGGAAGTGCCCACCGCGCTGAACACCGGCGTCAACGACGCCGCCAACCCCGAGAGCGCCTTCTGCTACCTGTTCGGATCCCATGAGCCCTACGGCGAGCAGGAGCTGGCCGAGCGGTACCCGGACCGCGGCTCCTACCTCTCCCAGGTGGTGCGCGTCGAGCAGGACAACCTGCGCTCGGGCTTCGTCACGCGCGAGGACTCCCGGGAGAACTGGCGTGAGGCCCGCGCGGCGGGTATCGGCGGCTGAGCCCGCCGGACGGGGAGCGAGCGCATGTCAGCCGGGCCGTCCGCGGCCCGCGCGGCTACTCTGGTGCCCGCTGTGTGACCAGGCGGTATCCCCGCCCCGGGCGGGAGCGACCCGGGCGGGCCCTGGCGCGCGGCGGCACCGATCCCGAGACGGGGGAACCCTGATGCGCTCACCGATCCTCGACTACCTCGACGGCATCATCGCCGGTACGGGCCACGTCGGCTCCGGGGCCCTGGCCGACTACATCCCCGAACTCGCAGCCGCGGACCCCGACCGGGCCGCGGTCGCGCTGTGCACCGTCAACGGCACCGTGTACGCCAGCGGGGACGCCGACCACCGGTTCAGCATCCAGTCGATGTCCAAGCCCTTCGCCTACGCGCTCGCGGTCGAAGACCGCGGACTCGACGACGTCCTGGACCGCATCGGCGTCGAGCCCAGCGGGGAGGCCTTCAACGAACTGTCGTTGGACCCGGAGACCGGCAAGCCCCGCAATCCCATGATCAACGCGGGGGCGATCGCCACCCACGCGCTCATCAGGCGGGACGACGAGCCCGCCGTGGACCGGGTACTCGCACTGTTCTCCCAGCTCGCCCAGCGGCCGGTCGGGATCGACGAGGCGCTGGCCGCATCCGAGCTCGCCACGGGTGACCGCAACCTCGGCCTCGCCTACCTGCTGCACGCCTCGGGCAGGCTGGACCACGACCCGGCCGCGGCCGTGGAGGGCTACATCCGCCAGTGCTCGGCGTCGGTGACCGTGCGCGACCTCGCGCTCATGGCGGCGACCCTGGCCAACGGCGGGGTCCAGCCCAACACCGGGCTACGGCTGTTCAGCAGGCGCAACACCAGGCACCTGCTCAGCGTGATGGCCTCGTGCGGTATGTACGACGCCGCTGGCGACTGGCTGACCAGCGTCGGCATCCCCGCCAAGAGCGGGGTCGCCGGAGGCATCATCGGGGTGCTGCCGGGCCAGGTGGGCGTGGCCGCGTTCTCGCCCCGCCTGGACGCCCACGGCAACAGCGCCCGGGGCGTGGTCATGATGGAGAAGCTGTCGGAGGATCTGGGCCTGCACCTGATGGAGGCGGGCCGGCCGGCGCGCTCGTCGCTGCGCGAGACCCGCGCGGTGCAGGTCGAGGGCCGTCCCGCGACCGTCTACGTGCTCCAGGGCGACATGGTGCTGAGCAGTATCGAGGCGCTGACCCACGAGCTCATCGAGAACCCGCCCAACACCGGCCTCGTGGTGTTCGACATGAGCCGCGTGGACGAGGTGCTGCCGGTGGCCCGCCGGACGTCGGCGGCGATGGCGGCCAAGCTCATCGACGCCGGACACCGGATCATACTGGTCGACCCCGAGGAGACCGTGGCCGGTTTCCAGGACAGCCAGGGCCGCGCGGTGGAGCGCTGGTCCAGTGAACGCCTGGAGCGCGGCCAAGACTCGTAGGCGGCCCCTTCCAGGGAGCTGCCCCTTCTGCGTCCGTCACCAGGACTCCATGACGGGGTCATCTTGCTCGCTCTGCCGCCACGACTCGGCGAAGCGCTCGAGCCTGTCCTGGGAGGCGACACCGACCACGTCCGCGATCCTTCCGTCCCGGGCCGCGAAAGCCACCACACCCAGGACCCGGTCGCCCAGGGCCGCGACCATGGCGGGGGATCCGTTGACCACGGCAGCGTGGATCGACGGGGAGCCGCCGACCAGTTTCCGCTTCGCGGGGGTGGGTTTGAAACCGGCCCGCAGGAAGGCGGCGGCCTTCTCCGCCCCCGAGCGCCGCCGCACTTTCCCATCGAGTCCCGCGGCGTCGCCGGTCACGGTGGCGTCATCGGTCAGCAGCGCCACCAGCCGTTCGGTCTGACCGGAGGAGGCAGCGTCGACGAACGCCTCCACCACGCGTCGGGCCGCAGCCTGGTCGGTCTTCCCGGACCTGCCGTCGGCCGCGACACGGCGCCGGGCACGGTGGGCGTGCTGCTGGCTGGCGGACTCGCTGATGTCGAGGATCTCGGCGACCTCGGCGTGCGTGTAGGAGAAGGCCTCCCGCAGAACGTAGACCGCCCGCTCCACCGGGGTCAGGCGTTCCATAAGCAGCAGCACCGCCAGGGTCACCGACTCGCGCTGTTCGACGGTCTCGGCCGGGCCCAGCATCGGGTCGCCGTCCAGGAGCGGTTCGGGAAGCCAGTCGCCGACCGCGCGTTCGCGCCGCGCGTTCGCCGACCGCAGGCGGTCCAGGGCCAGGTTGGTGACCACCTTGGTCAGCCAGGCCTCGGGCACCTCGATGTGCCCGGGGTCGGCCGCCTGCCAGCGCAGGTAGGCGTCCTGCACCGTGTCCTCGGCATCGGCGGCCGATCCGAGGAGGCGGTAGGCCAACGAGGCCAGCCGGTCCCGGTTGGCCTCGAAGCGCTCCACTGCGACGGTGTCCACGAAGGCCACGTTAGTCGGCGACCACCTTCCCGGTGCGGAAGGACTCGTCCGACAGCCGGCGCTTGCGCGTGGGCAGTCCGAAGGTCGGGTGGCCCATGGTCCAGGCGACGGTTCTGAGCACGAAGTTCTTGAACCTGGTGGCGGGCCAACCGCGCATCGCCCAGGACTTCGAGCGTGCCTGGCCGTCGACCACCTGGAAGAGCGCGTCCTTCTGTCCCAGGCTGACGCAGTTGCCGAAGTAGCCGAGCGGGACCTTGGCGGTCCGGTGGCCGGTCAGGTCACCGATGATCGCGGCTGTGGCCTGCAGCCTGGTGAATCCCGCCGTGGCGCAGGACATCGGTAGCGGCGCGCCGTTGTTCCCGATGGCGTGGGCGCTGTCGCCGGCGGCGTAGACCTGCGGGTGCGAGACCGAGCGCATCAGCCGGTCCACGATGATCTGGCCGTTGTCCTCCACGTGGAGTCCGCTCGCGGCGGCGAGGGGGTGGACGGCGAATCCGCCCGCCCACACCGTGACGTCGGTGTCGAGTACGTTGCCGTCGGCCGCGACGGCCTTGCCCTCTTCGACCCGATCGATACGGGCATGCTCGTGGAGCTCGATGCCCAGCCGGTCGAAGGCTTTCAGCAGGTGGCGGCGGGCCTTCTCGCCCAGCCAGCCGCCCGCCTCGCCGCTGGTGGCGAGCGAGACCTGAAGGTCGGGCCGGGATTCGGCGATCTCGGTGGCGGCCTCGATACCGGTCAGGTTGCCGCCCACGACCAGAACCCGGCCCTGATCGTCCAGCTGGTCCAGGCGCTGCCGCAACCGCAGGGCGGGGGCTCGCTCGGCGATGTGGAAGGCGTGGTCGCGCACCCCTGGGACGTCGCCGTCCGCGGTGGTGCTGCCCAGCGTGTACAGCAGGGTGTCGTACGACAGCCGTTCGGTGCCCTGGTGCCCGTCTACGGTGACCAGGCGTTGGTCGGCGTCGACCGCGCTGACCCGCGCGACCTTCAGCCGGATCCCGGTGCCCGCGAACATCTCCGCGAGCCCCATCCGGCGCAGTTCCTGTCCGGTGGCCAGCTGGTGCAGGCGCATCCGCTCCACAAAGTCGGGTTCGGCGTTGACGACGGTGATCTCGAAGTCGCCGGGGTGCAGGTGTCGAGCGAGGTATCCGGCCGCGGCGGCTCCGGCGTAGCCAGCCCCGAGGACGATGATGCGGTGCCGCATGTTCGTGCTCCTGTCCGTTCGCGTGTCCTTTGAACGGAGCAGCTCCCGGATCCCTGACAGGAGTGGGATGTGACATGGGTCACTTGAAATCGAAAGGTCACCTTTACGACGTAGATTCTCATGTGGGCTTCTGAGCTTCGGCCCCCTGTTGACGTCCCACCCGTCCAGATCTCCCCGCTCGAACTCCTTCGGCCGACTGATGAGGATCGCCAGCAGCCGAGCGGAGCTGTCGCCCGTCTTCCAGGGTTCACCCGCCAGGTCCTGCTGTATCTTCGGCCGCTTCGCCACTGCGCGCAGTTTGCCCAGGTTCACCGTCAAGTGCGGCCTACTCGGCTATGACCCCGTCCACCGTCGTCTCAGCCATCCCGGCCTCACCTGCACCCGCGTGCTTCAGTGTCGTCATGACACTAATCTCACACCGGCCAGACGTCATTTTTCGTCTATCGTGGAGGTATGGATGAGGACAAGCGCATCACACTGCGGCTCCCCGCGGACCTGCACGCGCGTCTGGCCGACCAGGCCAAGCACGAACGGCGGTCACTCAACTCAGAGATCGTGTACCTGCTGGAGACCGCGCTGGGAGGCGCCGGTTCGCCTGGCAGCGAATCGGCTTGACCTGACCCGCTACGCGGGAGAGCGGATTCCTCCCCGGCCTGAAGGCCGGGGCATCCTCCGAGAGATCAGGTGGGCTCGGGTCCAGCGCCGAGTCAGCGGGGGCCGGTTGTGCGCGGTGAGGGGCTCCTCCCCCAGCTCCTCGCGGCAGGCGTTGATCTCGGCGAGCACCAATTCGGGATAGTCCTCAGCCGGGACGAGGAGTTCCAGCACGCACGGCAGTTGGTAAACGGAGCGGCCGCGGTTGATGTCCTCGGCGAAGAAGTCGAGGGTCTCCGAACGGGTCAGTTTACGGACCACACCTGCCGCGGCCAGGTCATCGATGGCGCGCTTGAGGCTGCTGACGCTGAGGGTTCCGCCGGAGCGTCCGGCCAGGTTCTCCAGGAGAAAGAAGCACCAGCGGCCGTCCACGTCGACCGCGTCGGAGATGGCCATGAGTGCTGACAGGGAGCGTAGCGTGGGGATCAGACCAGCACGGTGCATCCGCTGCACCCAGTTCGCCAGGATGAACCCGACCCCCTTGAACGCACCCTGGGGACGCTTGCGGGGCGCAGAGAACCTGGCCGGATTCGGGGTTTCGGATGCGCTGGAGAGGTTCGAGGCGGTAGACTCCATGACGAGTCGCCTTTCTTGTTGAGAGGGTTTAGGTGGCTCAGTCGACAAACCTGTTGATGCAGGCGTCGGCCACAACCCGGCCAGGTGTTGACGCACCCGGTCGGGTTTTTTCTTGTCGGGATTCAAGTTAGCGGAACGAACAGGAGTTCGCCGGGGTTTCCCTCAAATCCGCACATGCGAGAGCATCGGCAAAACCCGCAGACCCGAAATGCGAAACTTCTCCGCCTTGTGTGATGCCTTTGGACGTCCGTCTCCGCTCGTCCTGCGGGATCCCTTCGCACACGCCTACATTGAAGGACGGGTTCGCGGCGACATCGTCGCCCGGGCCGTCGGCATCACCTCTGGCACCGCGCAAGGAGCCTCATAACCATCGCCGAACACCACCCACCGCAGGAGACTCCGAAACGCCCGATGCGCCCCGAGCTGTTCGAGCACCTCGCCGAGCAGGCGTTCGAGGCCGACCGCGTGCGGATGGAGATGTTCAACGGGAAGGTCTGGGTCCACAGGGTGACCGACGGAGCGCACGCCGGAATTCTCGCGTGGCTGATGCGCGAGTTCGTGGCGCATCGCCCCGACCTCGACCTGATCACCAGCGGACTGGGGCTCAAAGTCGATAGCTACCGCAAAGGGCGGTCCCGACCCGACGGCGTTCTCGTTCCGGTCGGCCATTTCGACGATGCGGGTGAGTGGGCCGACCCCGAAGGCGTCCTCGCCGTCGTCGAAGTGACCTCGTGGGACGCCGACACCCACGCCCGGAACCGCGTCGAGATGCCCGCCGCCTTCGCGGCGACGGTCATCGGCGTCTACCTGCTCGTGGACCGCGACGCCAACGCGGTCGTGGTCCACAGCCGTCCCGTCCAGGGCCAGTACCTGGATCGCAGTGCCCATCCCTACGGCGAGGCCGTCCCGGTCCCGGGCACCGGGGTCGTCCTGGACACCGGTCCTCTCGAACGCTTCACCCGCTGACGGCCAAGGCCTGGTCAGACAACCCCGCGCACGGTCCTGGGTGTCGCGCATATCCGTACCGGCCTCGAACTCACGGCCTTCGACGCAGTTGCGAGGCGGGACGCCGGGTCTTCAACCTGATCTAGCCAGGAATCCCGGCCCTTGAGGGCTCGGGAGGAATGGCTTCTCTGGATAGGGGCAACCCGCACCCAAGCACGGGTCTGCACGGTCCACCTCAGCCAGGCCGCTTCTGGCTCTCGATGTACTCCTGCACCACGGCCAGCGGTGCGCCGCCCGCGGACGCGGCGAAGTACGAGGGGGACCACAAGCGCTCGCCCCACAGGTACCGCTTGATGTGGTCGGCGTACTCCTTGCGCAGGTAGTGGGCGGAGACACCCTTGAGCGAGCCGACGAGCGTGGACAGCTTGACCTGCGGCGGGTAGTGGATGAGCAGGTGGACGTGATCGCGCTCGCCGTTGAACTCGCGCAGCTCCACCTTTGCCTTGGTACACACCTGCCTCATGATCTCCTCACACCTGGCCAGGATCTGGTCGGTGAAGACTGCGCGCCGGTACTTCGGGACGAAGACCAGATGCGCGTGCAGGGTATAAACGACGCTACGACCACGGCGGATATCGGGATTTGGTTCCCATCTAGGTGACATAGACACGATGCTATAGTGCTCGTATGAAGATCGTCGTGCAGGTGCGCCATGCCGAAGCCCGAGGTGGCCTCGGCTCTTGAGCACACCCTGCGCACGGCCAACGACGCGGCGAACTGGCTCTCGAGCCAAGCACACGCGCAAGGCCAGACCTCCCGCAAGGCATTGCAGGGCTTGGCCTACCTCGACCTGAAAGGACGGGGCCTGTCAGCTCAGCCCGCGCTGCACGTCCTGCGCAAGGTCGCCGACGCGTACTCGACGCTGAAGGCCAACATCGGGGCCGGAAACCTCGGCAAGCCGGGGTCGAAGCGGCGCCGCAAGGCCCAAGCGAAGCCCATCACGTTTGCAGGCGACGCTGCCCAGCCCTATGACGATCGCTGCCTCTCCTGGCAGGTGGACGAACAGACCGTAAGTATTTGGACCACGTCCGGGCGCATACGCGGGGTGCCCTTCGCCTGCTCCGAGCAGGCCCGCAAGCTCCTCGCAGAGCACCGCAAGGGCGAAAGCGACCTCGTCCACCGCGACGGTAGGTGGTTTCTCATCGCCACCTGCGAGGTTGCCGAAGCCGGGCAGTACGCTCCGGACGGCTTTATCGGCGTGGACCTGGGCATCACCAACATCGCCACCACCTCCACCGGCTATCGGGCCGCAGGACGGGGCCTGAACCGGCACCGCAAGCGGCAGCTCGACCTACGGGCCAAGCTCCAGAAGAAGCGCACCAAGAGCGCGAAGCGGCTCCTGAAGACCCGCGCCCGCAAAGAGGCGAGGCACGCCGCGAACGTCAACCCCATCATCTCGAAGAAGATCGTGACCGAGGCTGAACGCACCTCGAAGGGTCTGGCCCTGGAAGATCTGGGCGGTATCCGGCAGAGGGTACGGCTGAGGAAGCCCCAACGGGTCACGCTCCACTCATGGGCCTTCGCCCAGCTCGGCCAGTTCCTTGAGTACAAGGCCCGCCGCGCTGGCGTCCCGCTGGTGTACGTCGATCCGGCGTACACGAGCCAGGAATGCGCCGAGTGCCACCACATCGAGAAGGCCAACCGGGTCGGCCAGGCCCGCTTAATCTGCCGGGGGTGCGGGGTCGTTGCCCACGCCGACCGGAATGCTTCCCCCGTGATCGGCCACCGAGGCCAGACCGTGTGGAATGCGGGGCGTGAGTCACGCGTCCCGGCCACCCCGTAACGGGGTGTCTGGACGGAGGAGCCCATCCCAGCAGCCAGTTGGGCGTTACCTCCAAGCCCGGCCCTTCAGGGCTCGGGTGAAGTTGACCCACACCCGTCGGCCAGCAGTGCCTCACTCCTGAGGGCGGTAGCCGTGTTCGGCCAGCCATTGCCGGGCACGCCCCAGTGCACGCTCCTCACCGATGACCGTCCATGCGGACAACTGATCCCCTCCCTCGTCGTGGATCGTGTCCTTGAACCTGCGGAACGCCCCTCGCCCGTCCAGTGCTCTCCGCAGCCGCCCCCGCAGTTGAGGGTCCGCGACCGTCTCTGCGAAGTCCACCATGTCCAGGTAGACCTCCCGGCTTCCGGGAACGATCTCGATCCGCCGCTCTTCGACCGTCTCGTCGAGGTCCTCGTCCTCGTCCTCGAAGTCACCGAAGGACAGCACGCCCAACAGGACTTCACCGGTCAGCGGGTCGAAGGAGCCCGCACCCTCGGCGGGGTCGGTATCCAGGGCTTCGACGAGCATCTCCAAGTCCACGGGGGTAGGGGCCAGTTCACCCTCCCCTGGCTTGTCCCCCAGGGCCCGCTCCAGTTCTTCGGCGAGAACGTCGTCCCCGACCCAGTCCCGTTGGCGCAGCCCGGCCGCGCACCGCCGCGCCAGTGCGGTCAGCCCGGTCGATCCGGAGTTCAAACGGCTGAGCACCGCGGAACCCGCACGCTGCAACACCGGTTCAAGCGGCCGACCTTCCAGCGAGTCGGCGAGGTCTGGAGCACTGGCCCGAAGCCGACGGTACTGCTCGGGCACCCACTGTCGGCGGGTCTCGTCACTTCCAACTACCGGATCCACCGATTCAACGAACCATTCCGTCAGCTTCGGATGCATACGTCCCGGCAGCACGGAGATGATCTCGTAGGTCGCTATCCCGTGGCGAACGAAGGGGTCCTCTGCGGCGATCCGTTCAACACGGGCACGATCGCCCCGGGCCAGGATCACGCCGCCATCCTCAACCGGTTCGGTCTGTCCTGAGAGCAGGAAGAAACCATGGGAATGGTGGCGTTCCAGGTAGGCAACATGTCCGTCAACATGGGGCGTGGCGTCAATCGGCGAGCCGGAATAGCGCAATATCAGCACGTGAAGCATGCGAACCATCATCCCTCGCTTCACTGCGACCCGAACACACGGCGGAGGGAACTCTCCATCGCTTGCCCGGCGGGGCAGCGCGGGGCGGTTGTACTCCGGTCGCGTCCGGAGAGAATCGGGTGCACGGTCGTTGCCGTCTGCCAGAAGGGTCCAGCCATGTCCATCCGCCGGGTCATGCCCGATATCCGTTCCGAGGCCATGGAGGAGAGCCAGGAATTCTACGGCCTGCTGGGGTTCGAGACCGTCATGAACCTCGGGTGGGTCATGACGCTCGCCTCACCCGCCAATCCCACGGCACAGGTCACGTTCATGAGCGAGGACGAGTCCGCCCCTGTCGTACCCGACATGAGCGTCGAGGTAGACGACGTGGACGCCGTCTACGCGGTCATGCGGGAGAAGGGTGCGGAGATCGTGCACCCGTTGCAGGACGAGGAGTGGGGCGTGCGCCGGTTTTTCGTGCGCGACCCCAACGGGCAGGTGGTCAACGTGCTGAGCCACCGGTGAGCCCTTCCGGGTGTCGATACAGGCCAACGGCCACGTCCTGAGGCTCCATGGTGTCGATACTCCAGAGCCCGGGGGGCTGGGATCACCCTTCCAGCCAGGCATTTATGGGAGTCCGACGTTTAAGGTCGGCCCATGAGCGACGTCGAACACCTGATACGCACGGCCGCACCTGCCGGCGTAGAGCGCCTGAATCCGGTCGATCCGCTGCCTCCGACGCTGTGCGGGACCGAATTGGAGAGCATGCGCGTGGTGCCCGACGCGCGCGGCGGCGGGGTGGGTTCAGCACTGGTCCGCTGCTTCCTGGACTGGACGGCCGGGCGCGGCGTGAACGAGGTGCGGGTGCGGGCGTTCGCGGCCAGCGCCCGGGCCCTGGAGTTCTACCACCGATGGGGGTTCGTCTCCACCCGCATGGACCTGGCCCTACGTTCCGGGGTCCTGCGTGGGGCAGCTGCTCCCCAGCGCTTCTGAGAATCCCCGAGAAAGACTCTCCCGGAGTTTCTGGGCGGCGGGATGTCCCGGACCGAACCAGCCGGCGGTCGGCCTCAGATTACGGCAATACAGAAGAGGAAATGTATGATGGGATCGCGAACTATTAAGCTCGATATCGTCGCCTCCCGACCTGCTCGGCGCTCCACCCCCGCCTGGGATATAATCGCCCCGACCCGTAACTCATTCGAGAGTCGCCTGAACGATCAGTGATTCCCGTCGACACAGGATCACCAGAACACAGAGAACGGAACTATCTTGGATCGAGAAGACCGCCTGTCGCGACTGATCGACTACATTGTCGCGGAGGGTTCGGTGAGAATCGAGGAGATCACCGAGAAGTTCGGTGTCTCCATGCCCACCGCCAGGAGGGACCTGGATGCACTCGCTTCCCAGCAGCTCATCGTGCGGACCCGCGGCGGGGCGATGGCCAACAGCAGCTCCGGCGATATCCCGTTGCGTTATCGCACCTCACGCCAGTGGCGTGAGAAGAACACGATCGCCCGCAAGGTCGCGGAGATGGTCGAGCCGGGCAGCATCATCGCGTTCAACGGCGGCACCACGACCACGGCCGCCGCGTTCGAGGTGGGGATCCGCGCGGCCGCCGAGGAGCGGTTCGCGGATTCGGAGACGACCGTGGTCACCAACGCGGTCAATATCGCCAACGACCTCATCGTGCGGCCTCAATTGCGCATCGTGGTACTCGGCGGAGTGGCCAGAATGCGTTCCTACGAGCTCACCGGACCACTGACCTCCCTCATTCTTCCGGAAATTACGATCAACACGCTTTTCCTCGGGGTCACCTCGATCGACCTACAGAACGGCTTGTTCACCCATGACGAGGGCGAGGCCGCGATCAACGCCGCCCTGGCGAAAACAGCCCGGCGCGTGATCGTGGTCGCGGATTCGACGAAGTTTCACACCACGTCCTTCGCGAGGATCTGTGAGCTCGACGCCGTCGATGCTCTGGTCACTGACTCCGGTGTGGAATCCGCAACCGTGCGGGAACTCGAAAAGCGCGGCATCGAAGTCGTCACCGCTTGAGCGGTCAGGCCCGCTCCTCCCCGTCCGCGGCGATGACCCGCAGCATCCGCTCGGTGGCCGCCGTCATCGCGGCCCGTCCCGCCCCGAGGTACTTGCGCGGATCCACCAGGTCGGGGTCGTCGCCCAGCCGCTCACGGACCGCTCCGGTGAAGGCGCCGTTGAGGTAGGTGGAGACGTTCACCTTGACGATCCCGGACCGGATCGCGTCGCGGATTCCCCGGTCCGGCACCCCGGATGAACCGTGGAGGACCAGCGGTACCGGCACCGCCTCGCGAAGTTCTCCGATGAGCTCGTTGTCGAGCGCGGCCTCGCGCCGGGTCATCGCGTGGGCGGAGCCGACCGCCACTGCCAGGGCGTCCATTCCGGTTTCGCGCACGAAATCGGCGGCCTCGCCGGGGTCGGTGCGCACCCCCGGTGTGTGGGCACCGTTCTTGCCGCCGATCTCGCCGAGTTCGGCCTCGACGACGGCGCCCGCCCGGTGCGCGTACTCCACCACGTCCCGTGTGGTGGCCACGTTTTCCTCGTAGGGCAGGGCCGCGCCGTCGTACATGACCGAACCGAACCCGAAGTCGACCGCGGCGCGTGCGAGTCCGGCGTCCTCGGCGTGGTCGAGGTGGAGGGCGAGGGTCGCGGTCGACTCGTCCGCGAGCTTGGCGACCGCTGCGGCCAGCGGCTCCAGGCGGCCTTGGTGGTAGGTGACGCAGTTCTGGGAGATCTGGAGGATGAGGGGGAGGGCGCTCGACTCCGCGGCGCCGACGAGTGCTTGCGCCGTCTCCAGGTTGAGGACGTTGAAGGCCCCCACGCCGACGCCGCGGCTACCGGCGTCAGCGAGGAGGTTGGCTGTCGGGGAAAGTGGCACGGGTCCCTCTTTTCAGATCTCGGAGACGACGACCTCGTGGCGGAGGTCCGGGTAGCTCTCGTGGAGTGTTCCGGCGAGCGGGGCGAGCACCGCGGCGGCGGACCAGGCGACCGCGCGGCGCAGTACCTCGGGAAGTTCTGCGCGGGTGACGCAGGTCGCGATGGCGGCGACGGCGGCGTCACCCGCTCCGGTGGGGTTTCCTTGCAGGGTGCGTCCCAAGCGGGCGTGCAGTACGGCGGCGGTCCGGGCGGCGGGAACGGCGAGCATCCCTTCGTCGCCGAGCGAGACGATCACGAGGCCCGCACCCTCGCTCTGCAGGGTTCGGGCGCCCGTGACCGGGTCGGTGGCCCCGGTCGCCGCGCGCAGCTCGTCGAGGTTCGGTTTGAGGGTGTGCGCTCCGGCACGGGCCGCCGACACGAGGGCGCGGCCGTTGACGTCGGCGATGACGCGGGCACCCGCACCGTGTCCGAGGCCGACGATCTCGGAGACGAGGTTCTCGGGATGTGCGGGCGGGAGCGACCCGCTCAGAACCAGAGCGTCCGCCTTGTGGGCGTTCCGCTTGACCAGGTCGATGAGCTGCCGCCACTCGGCGTCCGTTCGTTCGGGCCCGGACTCCGTGACCATGGAGGTGCGCCCGGTTTCGGATTCCACGAGGGCGTAGGTGCGCCTCGTGACCCCCGCGCATGGCAGGAGTTCGGTCGCCGGTCCCTGGCCGACGCCGGTCTCCGATCCTTGGCTGAGGTCGGCGGCGAACCAGGCGGCGTCGTCGTGGCCGACGGGGGCGATGGCCCGGGTGGTGAACCCGGTCTGGGAGAGGACCCGCGCCACGTTCAGGCCCTTGCCGCCCGCGCGCTGGCGTGCCGGTGGCACCACGTGGGTGGTTCCGGGAGCGAACACCGGTGTGGTGATGGTGAGGTCGATCGCCGGGTTGGGGGTGATGGTGAGGATCATCCGTGTGGCCCGCCCGCCTGTTCCACACCGCGGAGATCGCCTTCCCTCGCGCCGACGGCGGCGCCGATGACGCCGGCGTCCTCGCCGAGGAACGCTCGCAGGAGCGGGGTGGGCCGGAGCCGGAAGCGCTCGTTCAGGCGTTCCTGGAGGGGCACGAACAGGGCGTCGCCCGCTTCGGAGAGGCCACCGCCGATGACGATCGCCTGCGGCGCGATCACGGCGCTGAGGTGCGATATCCCCAAGGCGAGCGCGTCGATCGCCGACGACCAGATCCTCTGTGCCGTTGGGTTGCCGGACTGGGCGCGTTCGAGGACGTCCCTGGCGCCTGCGACGGGGGTTCCGGACGCGTCGCGGTAGCGGCGTGCGATCGCGGCCGCGGACGCTGTGGCCTCCAGGCAACCGCGGTTCCCGCACAGGCAGGGCTCTCCGGCCGGGTCGACGACGGCGTGGCCGATCTCCCCGGCGTATCCGCCGGAGACACGGGGTGTGCCGTCGACGATGACAGCGGCGGCGATCCCGGTCCCCAGGGTGATGACGGCGACGTCACGCAGGCCGGTGGCCGCGCCGAGGCGTAGTTCGGCCAGGGCCGCCGCGCGTACGTCATGGGACACGGTGCTCGGGAGTTGGAGGCGTTCCGGCACGAGGGACCGGAAGTCGACGTCGTGCCAGTCCAGGTTCTCCGACCAGACCCCGATCCCGCGCTCTTCGTCGAAGATCCCGGGCAGGGCCACCCCGGCGGCCGTCACCCGGTCGGCACCCGGGATGGTCGAGGCCGTGGCGGAGACGGCGTCCAGGATGTCCCTCGGGGTGTCGGGGGTTCCCGACGGGGTCCGGATGCGCACGGGCGGGAAGACGCGGCCGGTCTCGTCCACCACGCTGACCTTCGTGACGGTCCCGCCCACATCGGCGGCCAGAACCGGTGCGCCTTCTCCGAGGGTGACGTGGTTCGCCATGGGTCACTGCTCGTTGAGGACGACGGAGCGGGTGAGCCCCCGGGGACGGTCGGGGTCGAGCCCGTTGCGTTTGGCGAGGGCCACGGCGAAGCGCTGTGCGACGATCAGGCTCGCCATCGCGTCGAATCCGTGGTGGACGAAGGTCGCGCCGGTGCCGGACACCTCGTCCGCGAGTCCTGCGGGGGTTTCGCCGAGCGCCCACACGAGTCGGCCCGGCTGGGCGATGGCGACGGGGCCGTGGCGGTAGTCCATGGCCGGGTAGGACTCGGCCCAGAACTGGGCGGCCTCGCGGGTCTTCAGCGCGGCTTCGGAGGCCAGGCCGACGCTCCAGCCGCGGCCCAGGAAGGTGACCTGCTCGGCGTCCAGGAGCGGGGACAGATCGGTTTCCAGGGCGCGCAGTCCGTCTTCGGCCACCTCGTCGATGTCCTCGCCGAGGTGGCTTCTGAGCAGTGCCAGCGTCGACGTCGCGAAGCGCGTCTGCACGACGGACTGCTCGTCGGCGAACGACAGCACGATCGTCTCGTCGGCCAGGCTTGCGGCGGGAGAGTCGTGGACGCCGGTGATGAGCAGTCTGGGGACCCCGTCGAGAGCGCGGAGGAAGTCGATGATCTCCGTGGTCGTTCCGGACCGCGAGATCGCCACGACCCCGTCGTAGTGGCGCCCGGTGGGAAATTCTGAGGCCGTGAAGGAGTCGGTGACCCCCGCGCCGCGCGCTTCGCGCAACGCCGCGTAGCTCTGGGCGACGAACCAGCTCGTGCCGCAGCCGACGGCGGCGACGCGCTGTCCGCTTCGGGGGAGTCGGCCCTCGACCTCCGGAAGGAGCGCGGAGGCTCGCTGCCATAGCTCGGGCTGGGACGCGATCTCTACATCGACGAAGGTGCCTGGCATGGATCCCACTTCTCTCGACAGCACGACGTCACCATAAGATGACGCTATCTGACTCTAATGTAGAAAACCAATCAAAATCAATCACATCATCGTATCTGCAATCGTGCCTCCCCACAGGGTCTGCTCAGCGGTGGCTCACAGGGTCTCGACGTACTCCTCGATCGGCCCGAGCTCGGGCCTGTCGCGCAGCTCGATCTCGTTGCCCCGGTGCTCCAGTTCGAGCACCGCGATATCGTTGTCACCCGCTCTGAGCAGGGGTTCGGGCACGTATAGGGTCCGCTGCGGCCCAACCTCCCAGTACCGGCCCAGAAGAAACCCGTTAACCCACAGGAACCCCTTCCCAAACCCGGGGAGGGCGAGGTGTGCGTTGGCCGGGGCGTCCAAACGGACGGTCGCGAACGCGAAACCGGCATTCGAAGGCTCCGAGTCCGTGGTCCCGGAGGCCGCCTCGCGGTCCCAGATGTGGAGGGGACACTCCGAGACCCGCCACCGCTGGATCATCCGGCGTTCGACGAGCACGGGACCGACGAGCCCCTTGCGCTCACCCAGACGGGGACCGTAGTTGATCTGCCCGAGACTCTCCACAACCAGGGTCAGCCGGTGGGAGCCCCCGCTCCCCCGCACCATCACCGAACCCGAACCGGTGACAGCGCCAGCGAACGCGCCATCGACGTACACCAGGGAACGGTCCCTGACCTCGTGGAACACCAAGGCGACCTCGTGCGCGGGCAGAAGCACATCGGTTTCGTACCGGGCAAGGGCACTGTCGAAGCCGAGCTCCTCGAAGGACCCGGTCGAGAACACCGCACTGGGTGGGGAACAGAGCGCCGCCAGCCCCGGCAGGAGACGGGCACCGGCCCGCACCGGAACAGTCGCGGGGGCGACCATCACCGGCTGCTCCGAACGCACCTCCCCGCGCGCTCCCAGCACCCTGCGCATCTCGTGGAACTTCTTCGTCAGTGTCCCGTCCTCGGCCACCGGCGCGTCAGAGTCGTAGCTGGTCACGGTCGGCCGCAGCTCCCCGTCCACCTCGTTGGCTCCCGCCCAGGTACCGAAATTGGTGCCGCCATGGGCCATATAGAGGCTCACGTTGCCGGAGCCGGCCACGATCCCGGCCAGTGTCTCGGCGGCATCGGCGGCGTCACGGACATGGTGGGGGTGCCCCCAGTGGTCGAACCAGCCGTTCCAGAACTCCCCGCAGAAGAAGGGTTCACCGGGCCTGCGCTGATCGGCGACGGCCCGTGCGGCACCTGGCCGCGACCCGAAGTTCAACGCCATGACGGCTCCGTCGACGGTCCCCGTGTCGAGCATGAGGTCCGTCGGGCCGTCGGCCGTGTAGAGGAGTTCGGAGATGCCCCCGCGAACGAGGAGGTCGCGGATGGCCGGCACGTAGTCGGGATCGTCGCCAAAGCTGCCGTACTCGTTCTCGACCTGCACCGCGACGACCGGCCCCCCGCGGTGGGCCTGGAGGTCGGCGATGACGGGGAGCAGGTAGTCGAACCAGGTAGCCACGGGTTCGAGGAACGACCTGTCACCGGTGCGGAGTGAGGTGTGTCCGGCCGTCAGCCACGTCGGCAACCCCCCGTTCGCCCACTCCGCGCAGATGTAGGGACCGGGGCGCACGATCGCGTCCAGGCCCACGTCCGACGCGGTTTCGAGGAAGCGCCGGAGATCCCGCCACCCGGTGAAATCCGGGACCGCGTCACTGCGCGGCTGGTGGAAGTTCCACGCGACATACGTGTCGACCGTGTTGAGCCCGAGGTCGACCAACCTCAGCAGTCGGTCGCGCCACTGGTCGGGGTGCACCCGGAAGTAGTGCATCGAGCCGGCGAGGATCCGATGGGGTTCGCCGTTGCGCAGGAAACGCCCGTCACGGAAGGTGAGGACGGCGGCGTCCGCATCTGCGGTGCGGGCTGGCTGGCTTTCCATTCGACTCCTAGCAGTTCAGCGGGCCCGGCAGGCCGCGCCCCCGGTTTCCGTGTACGGAGGCCGCGGGGAGCGGTGCGGCCCGGCGGGCGGGCGGGCCGCACCGCGGCGGTCTACTCTTCGCAGGCCACTGTCTCCTCCGACGGCCCGATGTCCTCGACGGCGAAGTTGTCGAGGACGAAGGAGGCGTCGTCGGACCCGGTGCGTTCCAGTCCGACCCAGACCGGGCCGCAGTCCCCGATGGACAAGGTCTGCTCGAAGCGCTCCGTCTCCAGTTGCTCAGCGAGCGGCTCCGAGCCCCGCACGGTCTGCCCGTCCTCAGCGTCGTCGTAGCCGTGTACCCACGCGTACGCATCGGCGCGGGTGGACTGGTAGTCGAAGCTGACGCGGTAGTCCCGCCCGGGTTCCAGCGGAACGGTGGCGGGGATGGTCCGGTAGACCAACCCGCTTCCCTCGTTGTGGCTCTTCAGCGACCAGGTACCGTCCAGCACGTCGTCGTACTGGTTATCGTTCCAGCCCGCCTGCGTATACGGCTCGTTGCGCTCGGACAGGTGCGTACGGGCATCGCTGTAGCCGCCGGCGTCACCGTTGACGAAGGGGCCCCAGCCCTGGTCGACGTTCTCGAAGTCCTCGTTCACCACGTCCTCGCCCGGGGAGTGCTCGGTGGCGACCACACGGACGTCGTCCACGCGTACTTCCGCGTCACCGGCCTCCGCGCCGATGGAGACCGTGGGGCGGGCTCCTCCTTCGGGGACGTCCACCAGCACGCGCACCTTTTGGAAGTGTGTTCCGTGCTTCTCGTCCGCGCCGACGTAGTTGTGCGCCCCGGAACGGTCGATGGTGTTGGAGTCGCCCGTACCGCCGGGTACCGACGCGCTGACGGTGGTCTCACGGGTCTTGCCGGGCTCGACCTCCAACCACGCGCTCACCGAATAGGTCCCCTCGGGGAGTTCGCCGAGCTCCTGAGAGATGGCGGATTCGTCCGGCCCGAAGGAGACGATCCGGTGCCCGTCGTCGGTCACGTCGTTCTGCGCGTCGCCGACGGGGTTCCACGCGTCCAAGTCCCCGGCGTTGAAACCTGGGTCGTCCACGGAGGTACCAGCCCCCCAGTCGGGGTCGCCGGGAACCTGGGTGCTGTCCGGGTCCGCGACGAGGACGTAGGGCTGCCCCGCGTCGGCGGAGACGCTCACCTCGCCGTCCACCACCTCCAGCTCTTCGACCATGTCCCGACCGTTGTCGGTCAGTTCGTACTGGTACAGGACCTCGGAGTCGGCGAAGTCGTCGGTGAGCGTCCAGCTGGACGTGCCGCCCTCCGCTGAGTGGTGGTACAGCCGGTCAGGTTCGGTCGGGTCCCACGGAAGCAGGTAGGTGTCACCGTCCAGCACGGTGGTGCCCCCGGCGGTGATGACCCGGTCCTCTTCCGAGGTTCCTTCCACCCGAACGTCGCCGTCCAGCTGGATGGCCTCGTCGCCCCACCTCATGATGTCGAAGTGCTGGAGGTACTTGGTGGCGAGGTTGTTCTCCCAGACGTTGGCGACGAAGGCGTTCCAGTCCGTGCCCTGGGACCAGCCCTCGAACTCCACGACCTGGGCGTTGCCGAGCAGCGGATGCGGGTTCCACACGTCCCTGTTGGTGTTGTGCGCCATCCGGATGATCTCGGAGTTGATGCCCTTGTTGTCCGGTCCGCCGTAGTCTTCGTCGCTGGCCCAGTGGGACCAGGTGCTGTGCCGGTCGAAGGTGTAGGACCACTCGGTGGTGACGGTGAAGTCGTTGGCGATGAGTTCGCGCTGGATCTGGTCGGCGAGCCAGCCGAACTCGTAGTAGACGTCCACGTAGACCATCGACAGGTTGTCGTGGGTCTCCTCGTTCAGCTGCTCGATCCGAGAGGCCAGGTGGCCGGAGTTCAGATCGTGGTACTGGTCGATGTAGTACGACTGGTCGAGCCAGCTCCAGCCGAGGTCGTCCTGGTCGACGAAGTCATCGGAGAAGGAGTTCGCTTCCGGATAGGCTTCGGTCGCGTTGATGTGCACCCCGAACCCGGCGTTCCACTCGTCCCCCTCGGCCAGGAGGTGGTTGAGGTCCTCCAGGCCGCCGGCGCGTTCGTTGTAGTTGCCTCCGTAGTCGGTGTTGGCGGAGTCGTGACCCTCGGAGGTGTACCCCTTGAGCAGGGCCATCTGTCCCAGGCCGTCGGTCGCGAGCGAGATCCGCTTGGCGTCGTCCAGGGTCCGCAGGAACGGATGGGTCGCCTGGCTGGCGAAGTTGAACGGAATGTGCGTGATCACCTGGCCGGGTACCTCCTCGCCCCCGTAGGGCTGGACCGCGATGTCGCGCAGCGCGATCGCACCGTCCTGCCAGTCGACGCGGTCGTCGTCGTTGGCGTCGGAGGTGATGGCCACCCGCGCCCAGGGCAGTTCTTCGGTGTGCTCTGACCCCTGGCCGCGGTGGGTCCACTGGCCGCTGGATATACCGATCCGGACGTCGTCGCCGTCGGCACGCGCCTGCCGCTGGAAGCGGTTGGACTCCCGGTGGGCCATGTCGGAGTCGTCGTAGATGGAGTTGGTCTCCAGGGCGGCGGCGAGGTCGTCGGTGTGGGCCAGCGCGTAGGCGGAGCCCTGGGGTTCGTCGTCGATGCCGGTGTCTTCGGTGACCTCGATGAACTCGTCTCCGGTGACGTCGCGGTCCGGTGACAGGTCCGCCACGGCCACCTGTGCGCCCGGGTCCGCGGAGGAGACCGAGACCAGGTCGTGGTCGGGGATCTGCAGGTTCCGTACCGGGTTCTCCGCGGAATCCTCGAGCTGGGTCACCTCGAACGTGACCACGTTGTCGTCGACCCCCAGCCGTGCCCGGAACCGTACGCCGGCGAGCCCGGCCGGTTCCAGGACGTAGTCCACGTGGGAGCCGGTCTGCGTGTCCACGTCGACCGAGACAGAGTGCTCTTCCTCGTTGATCAGAACGGTGTCCATCGCCTCGGAGCTACCCGCCAAGGATGCTCCGGTGCCGAGGTCGGTGTACTGCACGACCTGCGGGAAGTCCGCGGACACCTCGACCTCGAGCACCTCGGAACCGATCGTGATGGGTTCGGGCGGGCCTGGGGAGGCGGACGCACCTCCGGCTCCCAGGGGGATACACAGGACACTCACTGCGACCACGGTCAGTAACCGACAGAGCCGGTAGCGGGTACTGGAAGCACGGTGCACGGCTGACTCTCCTCAGTGCGGGGGGGGCAAGAGTGGTAGGACACTATGATCGATTTCGCTCACTTGTCCACAGTTTCGCGCAGAAAACTTCATCATGGCCGTTCACGCGCACCCCGGAGTCCGCACCGGGAACCCACCCCGTGCGGAGCGCCCACTCGGGGCGGCCGCAGCCCGAAAGACGTAACAGATTGATTAATTATGATTGAAATTGGCAATTATCGATCGTAATGTTCCATCCACCTGACGCCGTCGCCAAGGCGTGGGCGCCTATCACGCAGAGCGACTCGAAGAGGAGAGTGGGCATGAGAACCTTCGCCCGATCCCGCACGGCCATGACCTGTGCCGTCTTAAGTTCCGGTGCACTGCTGCTCGCGGGATGCGGCAACGGGGCGGGCGGCGGGAGCTCGGACGGCGAGCCCCTCACCATCGCCTACCACCACCGCCTCCCCGACGGCGAAGGCATGACGCCGGTGAACGACATCGTGGCCCAGTGGAACGAGGAAAACCCCGGAATCCAGGTCGAGGCGACCAAGTTCGACGGCGACGCCAACGAGATGGCCCTGAAACTGGAGACCGACATCAACTCCGGTGTGGGGCCCTGCCTCGCACAGGTGGGCTACGGCGAAGTCCCCGACCTGTACGTAAAGGGTCTGCTCCAGGACGTGGGAGAAGAGGCGGACCGGTACGAGGACAACTACGCCGCCGGTGCGTACTCCCTGATGGACGTCGGGAACACGGTCGTCGGGCTGCCCCAGGACACCGGCCCGCTCGTCTACTTCTACAACGAGGCCGCCTTCGACGAACTCGGCGTCGAGGTCCCGACCACCCTCGACGAACTGAGCGAAGCCGCCTCGGAGGCCGCCACCGAAGACCAGTACGCCGTGGCGTTCACGCCTGACGAGGCCCAGTACTGGCTGTCCGGGCAGGCCGCCGCGGCCGGCGCCACCTGGTACGCACCCGACGGCGAGGAGTGGGCCGTCGACACGACCGGCGGAGGCACCGAGGTGGTGGCCGACTTCTGGCAGGAGCTGATCGACAACGATGAGACGCTCGTGCAGGAGCGGTGGGGTGACGGGTTCACCCAGGCCCTCACCGACGGTTCCCTCATCGGCCACATCGGCGGGGCGTGGGAAGCCGGTTTCCTCCTCGACCCCCTCGATGACACCGAAGCCGAAGGCCAGTGGCGCGTCGCGCAGCTGCCCAGCTTCGGCGATGGAGACGCCACCGGCCCCAACGGAGGTTCCGGCGTCGCGGTGACGGCGGACTGCGAGCACCCCGCCGAGGCCATGGAATTCAACGACTGGTTCAACACCCAGGTCGACGACCTGGCCACCCAAGGCCTCGTCGTCGCCGCCGACAGCACGCCGTCAACGCCCGAGAAAATGACGCGGCAGTTCGGCGGCCAGGACGTCCTCGAGGAACTGAACACCGCGAACGACGCCCTCACCCCTGACTTCGTGTACGCGCCCGGCTTTTCCACCCTTTCGGAGATCAACAGCACGGCATCACACGCCGGCGACGGATCGGTACCGGTCGCGGAGGTCTTCGACACCGCACAGACGACGAGCGTCGAAGCGCTCGAGAACCTCGGCCTTTCCGTAGCCGACAGCTAGACAGAGTCAGGGAACTACCGGCGTGCGGGTTCGGTCGACAGGCCGGACAGGAATCGCCCCGGCACCACTGCGGCCGTTCCGGGAGTAGCGAACCCCGCTTCTCCTGGAACGGCCCGGAGAAGAGAGTCCATGCCAGTCACCCCTCGAGCGCAGCGCGAAAGACCGCGCCGCGGCCCAAAGATCAACCGGCAGGGCATCACGGGTTTCCTGTTCCTGACCCCATTCCTCGCCCTGTTCGTCGTCGTGTTCCTCATCCCGATCATCGTCTCGATTCGCTCCGCGCTCTTCGCGCAGGTACCCACCGGTGACGGGCTGTACGGAGGCGGCGAGCTCGTCGACCAATTCGTCGGCCTCGACAACATCGTCGCGGCAGCAAAGGACAGTGCCTTCTGGTCCGGTATGGGCCGGGTCGCCCTGTTCGGGATGATCCAGATCCCGCTCATGATCGGCAGCGGACTGGTTCTGGCCCTTCTCCTGGATTCCTTCATCGTGCGCAGGGTCAGTTTCTTCCGCCTCGCGTTCTTCCTCCCCTACGCCATTCCCGGTGTCATCGCCGCGATGATGTGGGTGTACCTGTACACACCGCAACTGTCTCCCTTTATGGAATACCTGCCAGAGGGAACGGACTTCATGGCGCCCAACGTCATCCTGCTGTCGATGGCGAACATGACGACATGGACCTTCACCGGGTACAACATGCTGATCTTTCTCGCCGCGCTGCAAGCGGTACCGCGAGAGCTGTACGAAGCCGCCCGTATAGACGGGGCCACGGGACTCCAGATAGCGACGCACATCAAGATCCCGCTCATGCGCGGGGCCGCACTGCTCGCCATTCTGCTCTCGATCATCGGGACCGTACAGCTCTTCAACGAGCCGGTCATCATGCAGACCGTCAACCAGTGGATGGGCCATGACTACACCCCGATGATGCTCGCATACAACAGCCTCATGGGACAGGTCACCCCCTCAGGGAGCGGACCGGCGTCAGCCGTCTCGCTGTTGATGGCCGTCATCGCCGGCGCCCTCGCCGGCATCTACGCATTCGCGCAACGACGGAAGGGCGACTGACCTTGTCCGCCACGGCCACTCGCACAGAGCTCAGATCACGTCGGCGCAAGGCGAGTCCGGAGCTCCCTCCGGCGTCGTTCGCCCCGTCCCCGCTCGCCCGCGTCACCGGCACTTTGGTCCTCACCATCGCGTGCCTGTACTTCCTCACACCCGTGTTCTGGCTGGTTGTCGCGTCGACCAAGAGCAACGCCGACCTCGCGTCGACTTTCGGTTTCTGGTTCGCCGACAACAACCTCGTCGACAACTACGAGAGCCTCATGCACTGGTCCCAGGGCCTGTTCTGGCGCTGGGTCGCCAATTCGATCCTGTATTCCGGGGCAGCCGGTCTGATCGGAACGCTCTTTTCGATCATGGCGGGATACGGCATCGCCAAGTTCGACTTCCCGGGAAAAAGGATCTTCGTCGGAATGATCATGGGCGGGCTACTCATGCCCATCGCCCTCCTGACCGTTCCCCTTTACATCGAGTTCGACGCGGTGGGGCTCACGAACACCATCTGGGCTGTCATCATCCCGTCCGCGGCTTCCCCGTTCGGCGTGTTCCTCGGCATCATCTTCGCCAGGAGTTCGATACCGACCGAGCTGATCGAGGCAGCCAGAATCGACGGCGCCGGTGAAGTGCGGATCTTCTTCACCGTTGTGCTCCGGCTGCTCGGTCCCGCGATGGTGACGATCTTCCTCTTCATCTTCGTGGCCACCTGGAACAACTTCCTGCTTCCGTTGCTCATGGTGTCCTCCCCCGAACTGAAACCCGTCACCCTGGGCCTGTACGGGATGATGAGCTACTTCTCCCCCGACAAGGGCGCGGTCATGTTGGGTGCGCTCCTGGGAATCGTCCCCCTCATCATCCTGTTCTTCGCGCTTCAGCGATACTGGCGTTCAGGCCTCGCAGCGGGCGCCGTCAAGGGTTAGGAAGTGCTTCTTTGGTCCATTCCGGTCGGGTTCAGCGCGATGGCCCTTGCCATGAGCCGAATCCTGTAACGGGCCATAGGGCAAGTTCGGCGGGCGAAGTACTCGCCCGGGGCATGCCGAAGTGGCACTTGAACACCCGGCGGAACGCGCTGGTGTTGGTGTGGCCGCGTGGCCAAAACTGGGCGTTCCTCGATCAGGGCGAGTATCTGCCCGGGCGAGGTTGGTCTGGCTGCTGGTCCGCGCAGCCCGGAGACAGGCGGTCCAACCGCCGAGAAGCGAAGTCGGGGCCGACGTGGTCGGGCGTGCACGGTCGGCCTTCTCAAGGACTCAGTGAGTAGTGCGAGCCCCAGGCGATGACGAGGAAGGACAGCAGGGGAATCACGAACGCCGCCAGGTTGTACCTGGTCTGTTCCGGTGGCGGTTCCTCCTCCGGCGGCGGGCGGCGGTGCCCCTCGGCGAGGACCTGGTTCATCGCCCGCAGGGCGCGTTGGGCGGACGTGCCGTACAGCGCGCGGGCCAGCTTGGTGTCGGGGACGTTGGTGAAGCCGGGGACAGTGCGGCGTCGGCCGTCGGTCAGTACCAGCTGGATCCGGTATTCGGTCCCGATCTCCGCGACCCGGTGGTAGGGCACCACCGCCTCCGTGAGGAAGCCCCGCAACACGAAGCCCCGCGGGGTGAGGGCCACCCCCAGGCGGGACAGTTTGAAGGCGGCCCAGAAACACAGGGCGGCGCCCAACGAAACCGACGAGTAGAACAGCGGTCCCACCTCGCCCTGCTGGGCACGTGCGGCGAAGACCACCAGCACGAACAGGCCGAGCGCGAACATGATCACCAGCCCGCGGTCGGTGATGTAGGACTCGTTGAGCTCGACCGTGTCGGACACGGCGGAATCCTTCCTGTCGGGCGTCGTCACCCTGAGCCTTCCCGGAGGCGGCTCCGTCATGTGGGCGGTCGGGGTGACCCGGGTGGCGGCCCACCGGCGTGTGTCACCGACGAGCGCGCCGCCCAGGATCACTCCGGCTCGCTGGGGTCTGCGGGCCACACCGCCGCCCGTTTCCCCTACTTGGCCGGGAGGATCCTTCCGGTGACCTCGCCGAAGTCGATCCGCGCGCCGTCCGGCCCCGGCGCGGTCGCCGAGATGGTGACCTCGTCGCCGTCCTCCAGGAAGGTGCGCTCGGTGCCGTCGGGCAGCTTGATCGGTTCCTTCCCGGCCCAGGTCAGTTCCAGGAAGCAGCCCCGCTGGCCCGGTTCCGGGCCGCTCACGGTGCCCGACGCGTAGACGTCGCCGGTGCGCAGGGAGGCGCCGTTGACGGTCATGTGCGCGAGCTGCTGCGCCGCCGTCCAGTACATCTGGTCGAAGGGCGGGCTGGCGACCAGGTGCCCGTTGAGCCGGACCTCCAGGCGCAGGTCCAGGCCCCACGGCTGTGTCCCCCGGAGGTAGGGCAGCGGCTCGGGGTCCTGGGCGGGCTGCTCGACACGGGCCTGCTCCAAGGCGGAGACGGGGACGATCCACGGCGAGACGGAGGTGGCGAACGACTTGCCGAGGAACGGGCCGAGCGGCACGTACTCCCAGGCCTGGAGGTCGCGCGAGGACCAGTCGTTGAGCAGGAACACCCCGAACACGTGGTCGGCGAAGTCGTCCACCGCCACGCGGTCGCCCATGGCGCTGGGCGTGCCGACGACGAAGCCGACCTCGGCCTCGATGTCCAGGCGCGCGGAGGGGCCGAAGACGGGCGTGGACTCCGCCGGGGGTTTGCGCTGGCCTGTGGGGCGGACGATGTCGGTGCCCGAGGCCACGACGGTGCCCGCGCGGCCGTGGTAGCCGATGGGCAGGTGCTTCCAGTTGGGGGTGAGCGGCTCCTGGTCGGGGCGGAACATGCGGCCGACGTTCGTGGCGTGGTGCTCCGAGGAGTAGAAGTCCACGTAGTCGGCCACGGTGAACGGCAGGTGCAGCGACACCGAGGCGCGCTCCACCAGGTGGGGGCGGACGGCCTCCTCGTGGCCGGAGTCGGTGAACCAGGACGTGAGCGCCGCGCGGACCTGGTCCCATACGGGCCGCCCGGCCGCCAAGAGGCCGTCCAGGTTGGGCCCGGAGACGGCGTCGGCGAACGGCGCGCCGAGGGCGCGGGCGGCCGCGCCCAGGTCCAGAACGTGGTCGCCGATGGCCACGCCGGTGCGGGTGGCGGGGTCGGCCTCGGTGGAGAAGACCCCGTAGGGCAGGGTGGCCGGGCCGAACTGCGTGTCCGGGGCGATGTCGAGCCAGCTGTCGGGCATGGAGTGGAGCTTTCTGCGAGTGGGTTGCGCGTGCGTGCGGTCAGGCGGGGAGCGCCCCGAGGACGACGAGGTCCTCCAGGGGCTCGACGATGCTGCAGGTACCGAAGGAGCGGAAACGCGACCGGATCCCCTCCGCCTCGGTGGCGGTGAGTGCCGCTGCGCGGGCCGCCAGGGCGCGGCCGTCGCGGTCGGCGAGCACGTCGGCGGCGTCCGCGGCCCCGCCCCCGGTGGCCAGGGTGTGGGCGGCCAGCAGCACGTTGAGGAAACCGTGCTGTTCGAAGCCCTCGGCCGTGGTGTGCCGGATGGCGTGGTGCAGGCCGGCCGTGCACTTGAAGGGCACCCCGGCCCTGACCGCGGCGGCGAGGAGGGAGGCGAGTTCGGTCTCGGAGGGGTGGGCCTCGGCCCGTACCCCGCCGGGGCGGGACTCCGGGCTGGCACCGGTCCCGGCCAGGGCCTCGATGTCCGAGTCGGCCCGTTCCCCGCGGGCGACCTCCACGTAGGCGCCGGTGCCCTCCGGGAGGGTTTTCGCGAGGACGGCGGCGGTGCCGGCGGTCTGTCCGGGTGGGGCGGCCACCTCGACCCCGGACAGGCTCAGCGCGGGGCTGGCGCGGACCGCGTCCACCGCCGGGGCGACCCCGTCCGGCCCGCCGGGGACGGTGACTACCAGGGGCAGCAGAGCCTGGCCCTTGGTCGGGTCCTCTCCCCCGCTCCGGTCGCCGTGTTCGCGGGACGGCACTGCACCGTCCTCACGGGACAGCAGGGCGCGTAGCTCGCCCAGTCGGCCGTCGGAGACCAGGAACGGTCCCACGTAGGGCGCGCGGTTCGAGGCGCGGTGGGCCCGGTGGGCGGGCACGGCCTCGCCCATGGGCGCGTTGCCGGGCGGGAACAGCGCGGCGTCGTCGAACAGCTGGCGGTAGAGGACGTCGCTCACACTTGCCCCTGTCCCTTGGCCCAGGTCCAGGCGTACGAGCGGTCGTCGCTGGCGGTACCGCCCTCGCCTAGGTCGAGCGGGCGGAAGGTGTCGACCATGACGGCGAGCTCGTCGAAGGCCTCGGCGCCCACGCTGCGCTCGTAGGCTCCCGGTTGGGGGCCGTGCGAGTGGCCGCCGGGGTGCAGGGAGATGGAGCCCTGTCCGATGCCCGATCCCTTGCGGGCCTCGTAGTCGCCGCCGCAGTAGAACATGACCTCGTCCGAGTCCACGTTGGAGTGGTAGTACGGCACCGGGATGGCGCTGGGGTGGTAGTCGACCTTGCGCGGCACGAAGTTGCAGATGACGAAGTTGTGGCCCTCGAACACCTGGTGGACGGGCGGCGGCTGGTGGACGCGCCCGGTGATGGGCTGGAAGTCGTCGATGTTGAAGGCGTAGGGGTACAGGCAGCCGTCCCAGCCCACCACGTCGAAGGGGTGCGTGGGGTAGGTGTAGCGGGTGCCGGAGATCCCGCCGGGGCCGTCGCCGCGGTGCTTGATGAGCACGTCCACGTTCTCGCCCTCGGCGAGCAGGGGCTCGGTGGGTCCGCGCAGGTCGCGCTCGCAGTAGGGCGCGTGTTCCAGGAGCTGTCCGTAGCGGGACAGGTAGCGCTTGGGCGGCGCGATGTGGCTGTTGGCCTCCATCGCGTAGGCGCGCAGGGGTTCGTCTCCGGTGGGCACCCAGCGGTGGGTGGTGGCGCGCGGCAGAATGACGTAGTCGCCGCGGCCCACTTCCAGGGCCCCGAAGACCGTCTCCACGCGGGCGGTTCCGGACTCGATGTAGACACACTCGTCGCCGAGGCCGTTGCGGTACAGCTCCGAGGGCGCTCCGGCCACGACGTAGGAGATGCGTACGTCGTCGTTGCCGAGCACGAGGCGGCGCGACTCGACGACGTCGTTGGCCTTCCACTCCTGGCCCTGGAACAGGTCGTGGAGCTTGAGGTGGCGCGGCACCATCGGGGCGTTGCGCTTGCGGGACTGGTCGGGGACCTCCCACTCGGCGGCGTCGACGATCGCCGAGGGGATCGCGCGGTGGTAGAGCAGCGAGGAATCGGAGGAGAAGCCCTCCTCCCCCATCAGCTCCTCGTAGTAGAGGCCGCCTTCGGGGTTGTGGTGCTGGGTGTGGCGGGTGCGGGGCACCTCGCCGACCTGGCGGTAGTAGGCCATGTCCGGGTCCTCCTTCGTGGTCGGGTCAGGCTGGAACGGTGCTGGCTGTGTCGGTGGCCGGGTGACCGAGGGCGGCGCGGACCGCTCTGCGGACGGCATCCGGGTCGCTCCCGGGGACGACGGCGGCGACGTGGGCGTCGGGGCGTACCAGCCAGACCTGGCCGGGTTCCGGGGTCAGGGCGCGGCGCAGGGCACCGGTCGCGTCGATCTCGTCGATGTGGAGGGTGGTGACGGGGGCCGGTGTGGCCTCGGTGGCGGCGGTGTGCACGGCGTCGCGGAGGAGTGCGCCGTCGCTGCCCTCGGGGGCGGCGCCCACCAGCAGCGTCAGGCCCTCGCGCAGGAGCGGCCGGAGCCGGTCCAGGTCGGGGCGGTGGGGCAGGGCGGCGGGCCGGGCCTTCGCCGAGGAG